>NZ_RAWC01000175.1:0-19426 GCF_003611685.1 Corallococcus sp. CA049B
GACGTGTCCTTCGACGTGACGGTGCCGCTGGCGATGTTCTTTGGGACCCGGATTCCTGCTCCCGGGGTGGGAGGGGCGTCTTCGGAGTAGCCCCGGGGCGGACCCCGTACTATGGGAGGTCCACCATGAACTTCGAGCTGACCGACATCCAGCGCGAGATCCAGCGGCTGTGCCGCGAGTTCGCCGCCAAGGAGCTCATCCCCAACGCCCGCAAGTGGGACGAACAGCACGCGTGGCCCACGGACGCGGTGAAGAAGCTGGCGGAGCTGTCCCTCTTGGGCATCGCGGTGCCGGAGGAGTGGGGCGGCGCGGGCCTGGACAACGTCTGCTACGCCATCGCCATGGAGGAGATTTCGCGCGGCTGCGCCTCCACCGGCGTGATCATGAGCGTGAACAACTCGCTCTACTGCGACCCAGTGTCCAAGTTCGGCACCCCGGAGCAGAAGGAGCAGTTCCTCAAGCCCTTCGCCAGCGGCCAGAAGATCGGCTGCTTCGGCCTGACGGAGCCGGAGGCCGGCAGCGACGCCGCCGCCCAGAAGACCATCGCCGTGAAGCGCGGCGACGAGTACGTCATCAACGGCTCCAAGAACTGGATCACCAACGGCCCCAAGGCCGACGCCATCGTCCTCATCACGATGACGAACCGGGAAGCGGGCAACAAGGGCATCACCGCGTTCCTCGTGCCCACCGACACGCCGGGATTCACCCGCGCGGAGCCGGACAAGAAGATGGGCATCAGCGCCGCCTGGTCCTGCTCCATGTTCTTCGAGGACATGCGCGTCCCGGAGAAGTACCGCCTGGGCAAGGAGGGCGAGGGCTTCAAGGTCGCCATGTCCACCCTGGACGGCGGCCGCATCGGCATCGCGTCCCAGGCGCTGGGCATCGCGCGCGCGGCCTTCGAGGAGGCCGTCCGCTACTCCGGTGAGCGCAAGACGTTCGGCAAGCCCATCCGCGACCACCAGGCCATCCAGTTCATGATCGCGGACATGGCCATGGAGATCGACGCGGCCCGCCTGCTCGTGTGGCGCGCGGCGCTGATGAAGGACAAGGGCGTGCGCCACAGCCCGGAGAGCGCCATGGCCAAGCTCTACGCCAGCGAGATGGCCAGCCGCGTGGCCAACAAGGCCCTGCAGATCCACGGCGGCATGGGCTACAGCAAGGAGATGGACGCCGAGCGCCACGTGCGCGACGCGCGCATCACCGAAATCTACGAGGGGACGAGCGAGATCCAGCGCATCGTCATCTCCGCCAACCTGCTCAAGGAGTAGTCACCCGGTCATGAAACGCGCGCTCCTCCCCGTGCTGTTCCTGTCCCTGGGCCTGGCGTCTCCGCTGGCGCTCGCCCAGGGCTCGTCGAAGAAGAAGGCCGCGACGGCTCCGGCAACGCCCGCTCCGAAGAAGGACGACGGGCTGGACGTGAGCAGGCTGCCCTTCACCCCGGACTCCATCCGCCAGGTGATGGCCTACCACATGCCTCGGATCCAGGAGTGCTACGAGGACCACATGGTGGAGAAGGACAAGAAGGTGGAGGGCCTGCTGCGCACCACCTTCACCATCACCGCCGAAGGCACCGTGCGCAGCGCGAAGATCGACAAGCACGGCAGCACGCTGAAGGACGCGGGCCTCAACGACTGCGTGGTGGCGGTGCTGTCGTCCATGGACTTCCCCAAGCCCCCGGACGGCCGCGAGCACCCCATCGAGTACCCGTTCAACCTCAAGGCCATCGAGTAGCAGGACACCCGCGCCCGTGAACTTCGACCTCAGCGAGACCCAGACGCTCATCCGTGACACCGCTCGCAAGTTCGCCCGCGAGCGCGTGGCCCCGCACGCCCGCGCGGCGGACCGCGAGGAGCGCTTCGACCCGGAAGTCTTCAAGGCCCTGGCCGAGGTGGGCCTCTTGGGCGTGAACCTGCCGGGCAGGTACGGCGGCGCGGAGGCCGGCGTGGTGTCCTACGCGCTGGCCATGATGGAGATGGCCGCCGCGGACGCCTCCGTGTCCGTGGCCATGGCCGTCACCAACATGTGCGCGGAGCTCATCCACGCGGTGGGCACCGACGCGCAGCGGGAGAAGTACGTCACGCGCATCACCTCCGGTGAAGCCATCGTCGGCGCGTTCGCCCTGAGCGAGCCGCACGCGGGGTCCGACCCGGGCGCCATGCGCACCACCGCCACGAAGCGCGGCGGCGCGTACGTGCTCAACGGCAGCAAGCAGTGGATCACCTCCGGCGCCTACGCGGGCGTCATCGTCGTGTGGGCCCGCACGGGCCAGGCCGGCAACAAGGGCCTGTCCTGCTTCATCGTGGAGGGCGGCGCCAAGGGCCTCCACGTGGGCAAGCACGAGGACAAGATGGGCCTGCGCGCGTCCAACACCGTGGGGCTCACCTTCGAGGACTGCGAGGTCCCCGCGGAGAACCTCCTGGGCAAGGAGGGCGACGGGTTCCGCCTGGCCATGATGGCGCTGGACGGCGGGCGCATTGGCATCGCGGCGCAGGCGTGCGGCACCGGCCGCGCCGCGCTGGAAGCGGCCGTGTCCTACACCAAGGACCGCAAGGCCTTTGGCCAGGCCGTGGCGGACCTGCAGGCCCCGCGCTTCATGATGGCGGACATGCGCACCCAGCTGGACGCCGCCGAGCTGCTCACCCTGCGCGCCGCCGCCCTCAAGGAGGCCGGCCAGCCGTTCACCCGCGAGGCCTCCATGGCGAAGCTCTTCGCCAGCGAGATGAGCAACAAGGTCGCGGACAAGGCCGTGCAGCTGCACGGCGGCTACGGCTACATCGACGAGTTCCCGGTCGAGCGTTACTTCCGGGACGCGCGCGTGCAGACCATCTACGAGGGCACCAGCGAGGTGCAGCGGATGGTCATCGCCCGGGAAACATTCCGGCGCGAGGGGTAGCGCTCCGCTTGTCCTACACAGGGCGAGCGGGCAGGGGGCACCGGCCGGGTAGGACAGATGCGGACCCGGCCGGGCGTTCATAGAACACGGATCTCCACTTGGGGCGGTGCACCGCTTGACTCCTGTAAACCCAGGTGTCTAGGGTGCGCGGCTTCCAGCCAGCCTTGCGTTCCCATTCAGGGAACACCCGCGGTCTCCCGTCGCTCCCCGCAGGCGGCCGCGCACCCATTCAAACAGGGGGCAGTTGTACCGTTCCAAGGACTTCCCATTCATGCAGCAGAACGTGAACCAGCAGATCGACGGCGGTGACGAAGACTTCGCGGCGATGTTCGAGGCCTCGCTCAAGGAGCGTGGCGGCGACGGAATCCTGAAGGAAGGCGAGATCGTCAAGGGCACGGTCGTGCAGGTGACGAAGGATTTCGCGATCGTGGACATCGGCTACAAGTCCGAGGGTCAGGTCCCGATCTCCGAGTTCACCAACCCCCGCGGCGAAGTCACCGTGAAGGCCGGTGACCCCGTCGAGGTCCTCCTGGAGAGCCGCGAGAACGACACCGGCATGGTCGTCCTCTCCAAGGAGAAGGCCGACAAGATGCGCATCTGGGACGAGATCTCCGCCGCGTGCGAGCGTGATGAGATCGTCAAGGGCACCATCGTCGGTCGCGTGAAGGGTGGCCTCTCCGTCGACATCGGCGTGAAGGCGTTCCTGCCCGGCTCCCAGGTCGACATCCGCCCTGTGCGCAACCTTGATCAGTACATCTCGAAGGAATTCGAGTTCAAGGTCATCAAGTTCAACAAGAAGCGCGGCAACATCGTCCTCTCTCGCCGCGTGCTGCTGGAGAAGCAGCGCGAGGAGATGAAGAAGGAGACCCTCAAGAACCTCAAGGAGGGTGCGGTCCTCAAGGGCGTGGTCAAGAACCTCACGGACTACGGCGCCTTCATCGACCTCGGCGGCATCGACGGCCTGCTGCACATCACCGACATGTCCTGGGGCCGCATCGGTCACCCCAGCGAGATGTTCAACGTCGGTGACGAAGTGCGCGTCGTCGTCCTCAAGTTCGACCCCGCGCAGGAGCGCGTCAGCCTGGGCCTCAAGCAGATCCAGGAGGACCCGTGGCACCGCGCCGACGAGAAGTACCCCGTCGGTACCCGCGTCGCCGGCAAGGTCGTGTCCATCACGGACTACGGCGCGTTCATCGAGATCGAGCAGGGCGTGGAGGGCCTGGTGCACGTGTCCGAGATGTCCTGGACCAAGCGCCTCAAGCACCCGTCCAAGATCCTGGAGGTCGGCCAGACGGTGGAGGCCGTCGTCCTCGACATCGATCCGAAGGCCAAGCGCATCGCGCTGGGCATGAAGCAGATCGAGCAGAACCCCTGGACGCTGCTCGAGGACAAGTACCCGATCGGCTCCGTCATCAAGGGCCAGATCCGCAACGTCACCGACTTCGGCGTGTTCGTCGGCGTCGAGGAGGGCGTGGACGGCCTGGTGCACGTGTCCGACATCTCCTGGACCCAGCGCATCAAGCACCCGGGCGAGATGTTCAAGAAGGGCGACGAGGTCGAGGCGGTGGTCCTCAACATCGACGTCGAGAACGAGCGCTTCAGCCTGGGCATCAAGCAGCTCCAGCCGGACCCCTGGGAGACGCTGTCCGAGCGCCTGCCGGTGGGCAGCCGCGTGAAGGGCAAGGTCACCAAGGTCACCGACTTCGGCGCGTTCGTGGAGATCGAGCCGGGCATCGAGGGCCTCGTCCACGTCTCCGAGCTGAAGGAAGAGCGCGTGGAGAACCCCCGCGACGTGGTGCAGGAGGGCCAGGAGGTCGAGGTCAAGCTCATCGACATCAACACCCCGGACCGCAAGGTGGCGCTGTCCATCAAGGCGCTCATCGGCGAGGGCGAGGACTACCGCGAGTACCTGCGCAAGCAGGCCGAAGGGTCCAAGGCCCGCCTGGGCGACGTCATGGCCTCCAAGCTGAAGAAGTAATCAGCCCAACGTCTTGACGTGAATAGCGGCCGGGTTCCCCAGTGGGAGCCCGGCCGTTTCCATTTGATTCGGCTCAAAGCGGCCGTGATAAGTGCCTCTCCGGCGCTTTTCTCTTTTACAGACGGTTCCCTCTCCAGGAGGCAATTCCATGGCTCGTGAAGTCGTCATCGTGGGCGCGGCCCGTACCCCCATCGGCTCCTTCCAGGGAGCGCTGTCCAAGCTCACCGCTCCCCAGCTGGGCGCCATCGCCATCAAGGCGGCGCTGGAGCGCGCGGGCGTGAAGCCGGAGGCCGTGCAGGAGGTCATCATGGGCTGCGTCCTCCAGGCGGGCGTGGGCCAGGCCCCGGCGCGTCAGGCCACCATCTTCGCGGGCCTCCCGGAGTCCGTCCCGGCCGTCACGCTGAACAAGGTCTGTGGCTCCGGCCTCAAGGCCGTCATCGCCGCGGCGCAGTCCATCGCCCTGGGTGACGCGGACGTCGTCGTCGCGGGCGGCATGGAGTCCATGTCCAACGCGCCGTACCTGAGCCACACCATGCGCGGCGGCTCGCGCATGGGCAACGTGGAGTTCAAGGACGCGATGATCTCCGACGGCCTCTGGGACGTGTACGGCAACGTCCACATGGGCAACTGCGCCGAGGAGTGCGCCACCTCCCAGGGCATCAGCCGCGCGCAGCAGGACGAGTTCGCGCTGGAGTCCACGCGCCGCGCCATCCAGGCCCAGAAGGAAGGCCTGTTCGCCGCGGAGATCGTCCCCGTGCAGATCCCCGGCAAGAAGCCGGATGAGTTCACCACCGTCTCCGAGGACGAGGGCCCCAAGAACGCCAAGCCGGACAAGATCCCGGGCCTGAAGCCGGTGTTCAAGAAGGACGGCACCGTGACGGCCGCCAACGCGTCCTCCATCAACGACGGCGCCGCGGCGCTGGTGCTGATGAGCGAGGAGAAGGCGAAGGCGGAAGGCCGCACCATCCTGGGCCGCATCAAAGGCTACGCGCAGGCCGCCCGCAAGCCGGTGGAGTTCACCATCGCGCCCGCGGACGCCATCAACACGCTGCTCAAGAAGCAGAGCGTGACGGCCAAGGACGTGGACCTCTGGGAGATCAACGAGGCCTTCTCCGTGGTGTCCCTCGCCAACAACAAGATCCTCGGCCTGGACCCGTCCAAGGTGAACGTGCGCGGCGGCGCGGTGGTGCTGGGCCACCCCATTGGCGCGTCCGGCGCTCGCGTGCTCGTCACGCTGCTCCAGACGATGAAGGACCAGGACAAGAAGCGCGGCGTGGCGTCGCTCTGCATCGGCGGCGGCGAAGGCATCGCGCTGATGGTCGAGCGCTGAAAAGGACACCGCCCGCATGAACAAGGTCTACGCGAGCGCGGATGAGGCGGTCGCCGACATCCCGGACAACATCACCCTCATGAGTGGTGGGTTCGGGCTGTGCGGCAACCCCGAGAACCTCATCACGGCCCTGCACAAGAAGAACGTGAAGGGCCTCACCATCATCTCCAACAACTGCGGCACCACGGAGCTGGGGCTGGGCATCCTCCTGCAGAACAAGCAGGTGAAGAAGATGGTCGCCAGCTACGTGGGGGAGAACAAGGAGTTCGAGCGCCAGTTCCTCTCCGGGGAGCTGGAGGTGGAGCTCAACCCGCAGGGCACGCTCGCGGAGCGCATCCGCGCCGGGGGCTGCGGCATCGGCGGGTTCTTCACGCCGACGGGCGCGGGCACCCAGGTGGCGGAGGGCAAGGAGTCGCGCATGATCGACGGGCGGCTCCACGTCCTGGAGACGCCGCTGAAGGCCGACTTCGCCATCGTCCACGCCTGGAAGGCGGACACCTGGGGCAACCTGGTGTTCCACAAGACGGCTCGGAACTTCACCCCCATGATGTGCATGGCCGCCAAGGTCACCATCGTGGAGGCGGAGCACATCGTGCAGCCGGGCGAGTTGGACCCGGACATGGTGCACATCCCGAGCATCTTCGTGCACCGCATCGTGCAGGCGCAGAACCTCCAGAAGTGGATCGAGCGGCGGACCGTCCGCAAGAAGGCGTCCTGAGCCATGCCCCTGACTCGTGAACAGATCGCGCAGCGCATCGCCCAGGAGCTGAAGGACGGCTTCTACGTGAACCTGGGCATCGGCATCCCCACGCTCGTGCCCAACTACATCCCGCACGGGGTGGAGGTGGTGCTCCAGTCGGAGAACGGCCTGCTCGGCATCGGGCCGTACCCGGAGGAGGGGAGCGAGGATCCAGACCTCATCAACGCGGGCAAGGAGACGGTGACGGTGGTGAAGGGCTCCGCCTTCTTCGACTCCGCGCTGTCCTTCGGGATGATCCGCGGCGGCCACATCGACCTGGCCGTGCTGGGCGCCATGGAGGTCAGCGAAGAGGGTGACCTGGCCAACTGGATGATCCCCGGCAAGATGGTGAAGGGCATGGGCGGCGCCATGGACCTGGCCGTGGGTGCCAAGCGCATCTACGTGGCCATGGAGCACGCCAACAAGGACGGGCAGCCCAAGATTTTGAAGAAGTGCTCGCTGCCGCTGACCGGCCTCAAGTGCGTGCACCACATCGTCACGGACCACGCCTTCATCGACGTGACGCCGGAGGGCCTGGTCCTCCGCGAGCTGGCACCCGGACTGACGGTGGAACGGGTGCAGCAGCTCACCGAGCCGAAGCTGAAGATCGCGCCCGACCTGCGCGAGATGAAGTTCCAGGCCTGAAGTAGGGTGCTAGGGTGCGCTTCCGTCTCTCCGTGTGAGACGGAAGCCACCGTCTCCCGGAGAACGGAGCACCTGATGTCCGACACTTCGGAGAAGCCTGTCCCCGCGCCTCGCGCGCACCGCATCGACCATGAGCTGCCCGTGGCGTACCGCACGGTGGCGGGCTTCGTGACGGACTGGGCGGTGAACCTGTCGCGCGGCGGGCTCTACATCAACACGCCGCAGCCGCTGCCCGTGGGCACGGTGGTGCGTCTGTTGGTGTCGCTGCCGGGCGCCAGCTTCCCGGTGGACCTGTCCGGGAAGGTGACCCGCACCACCCCCCAGGGGACGCCGGGCTCCGAGGTGCCGGGGATGGCGGTGGAGTTCCTGGACGTTGACGACGAGAAGCGGTCGCGCATCGAAGCGTTCGTGGAGCGCCTGCGGGAAGCCCTGCCGGCGGACGAGCGTGGCAGTGCGACCCGGAAGTAGGGCGGCCCCACCCAGGCGGCCCCCGCGAGTGCGCCTGCGATGACGACGCTGCCCGAATCCCCCATTGAATTGACGATTGAACGGCTGGGCCAGCTGGGCGAAGGCGTGGCCCAATGGGAGGGGCGCACCGTCTTCGTGCCCGGCGCCTTCCCCGGCGACACCGTGCGCGTGCGCCTGGAGGCCCAGGGCAAGGTCCTGCGCGGCCTGTTGGGCCAGGTGCTGACGGACGGTGCGGAGCGCGTGTCGTCGCGCTGCGTCCTGTCCGACGCGTGCGGCGGCTGTGACTGGCTGGAGCTGTCCGTCCCGGCGCAGCGCTCCGCGAAGCAGGAGATCGTCCTCTCCACCCTGGAGCACCTGGGCCGCTTGAAGCGCACGGCCTTCACGGTGCGGCCGTTGATGGTGGCGCCCCGGGACTGGGGCTACCGCCGCCGCGCGGTGCTGCATGGGGCGGGGAAGGGGGCGCTCGGCTACTTCGGCCGGCGCACGCACGAGCGCATCCCCGTGGACGTCTGCCCCGCGCTCACGCCCGTGCTCACGGCGCTGCCCGGGAAGCTGGCCCCGCTGCTCAAGCCGCTGGCCAAGGACACCGAGGAGGTGCTGCTGCTGGCCGAGGGCGACAAGGCCGCGTTCGCGGTGAACCTCAGCGGCCAGGTGACGGCGCGGCACCTGGAGGCGGCGGAGGCGGCGGTGCGCGCGCTGCGGCTGGAGGGCGCGGTGCTGGTGCCGAAGGAGGGCTCGGCGCGGCTCATCGGCCGGCCGGTGCTGCGCTCGCTGTCCCCGCTGCGCCCCGAGGTGCCGGTGTACCTGCGGCCGGATGCGTTCGCGCAGGCGCACGCGGAGGCCAACGTGGGGCTCGTCACGGCGGCCCTGTACGAGCTGGGCGCGAAGGAGACGGACTCCGTGCTGGAGCTGTACTCCGGCAACGGCAACTTCACGTTCCCGCTGGCGGGCACGGCCGGGCCGGTGCTGGGCGTGGAGTCGTCCCCGGTGGGCGTGGAGCTGGCGCAGCGGAGCGCTCGAGAGGGCAGCGTGTCCAACGTGCGCTTCGTCCAGGGCGACGCGCGCAAGGTGTGCGACGGGCTGGTGGCGGAGGGGCGTTCGTTCGACCTGTGCCTCGCGGATCCGCCTCGGGCCGGGGCGCCGGGCCTGGCGAAGTGGATGCGCGCGCTGAACGTGCGCCGGGTCGTCTACGTGGCGTGCGACCCGGCTTCACTGGCTCGCGACGCGGCGGGGCTGGTGGAGGCCGGTTACAAGCCCGTGGCGCTCCAGGTGGTGGACATGTTCCCGCAGACGCACCACGTGGAAGCGGTGATGTCGTTCGAACGGGGAGCCTGACGCGCCATGGACGCCCGCATCGTCGAGTTCGCAGAGGTCCTCCGCCAGAACGGCGTGCGCGTCAGCACGTCCGAGGTGCAGGACGCCCTGCGCGCCACCGCCGAGGTGGGCCTCGAGGACCGGGGGCTGTTCCGCTCCGTGCTGCGCACCACGCTGGTGAAGCGCGAGCTGGACGTGGAGACGTTCCGCCGCGCGTTCGACTTCTTCTTCTCCGGCGCGGCCCGCACGTTCGAGGCCATCGACAAGTCGCTGGCGAAGCAGCTGGAGGACGAGGGCTACCTGGAAGGCGACCTGCTGAAGATGGTCATCTACCAGATGAACCTGCTGGCGCCGGAGATGTCCCCGCTCGCGCAGGCCATCCTCGCGGGTGACCGCGCGCGGCTGGCGCAGATCTTCCGTCAGGCGTCGCTCCAACTGGACCTGGGGCAGCTGGAGAGCCCGCTGCAGACGGGGTTCTTCACGCGGCGGATGCTCGCGGGCGCGGGCATGGAGCGGGCCCGGTCCGACCTCAAGTCGATGGAGGACGAGCTGAAGGCTCGCGGGCTGCACGCCGAGGGCGTGGAGATCGTCTCGCGCCACGTGGCCGCGGCCATGCGCAAGATTGAAGAGGCCGCTCGCGCGGAGGTGAAGCGTCAGTCCGAGGCGCGCATCCGCCGCCGCACGGACACCGTCACGGAGAAGCCGCTGCACCTGCTCACGCAGGCGGAGGTGGACCAGATGGAGGCCGCCGTCCGCACGATGGCGGAGAAGCTCAAGAGCCGGATGATCCGCAAGCAGCGCTCGCACCGGCGCGGGTCGCTCCACGCCCAGCGCACGCTGCGCCGGAACATGCCCTGGGATGGCATCCCCATGGTGCCCGTGTTCCGCACCCGCCGGCCGGAGCGCCCGGAGCTGGTGGTGCTCTGCGACGTGTCCGACTCCGTGCGCAACGCGTCCCGGATGATGCTGCTGTTCATGCACACCCTGCAGTCGCTGTTCGTGCGCGTGCGCTCGTTCGTCTTCGTGTCCGACGTGGGCGAGGTGACGCAGTTCTTCAAGGACCTGGACGTGAGCGAGGCCATCGACGCGGCGACCGCCGGGCGCACCGTGTCCATGAGCTCCAACTCCAACTACGGCCGCGCGCTGGCGGACTTCACGCGCGACCACCTGGGCAGCATCACGCGCCGCACCACCGTGATGATCATTGGCGACGGCCGCAACAACTACAACGCGAGCAACGCCTGGGCCCTGAAGGACCTGAAGCGCAAGGCGAAGCGCGTGCTGTGGATCTGCCCCGAGGACCGGGGCAACTGGGGCATCGGAGACAGTGAGATGCTCACCTACGAGAAGCACTGCACCCAGGCCGTGGTCGTCACCTCCGTGTCGGACCTGGCCCGCATCGCGGAACAGCTCGTCCCCGTCTGAAAACCCCTTCGCTCGATTCACTCAAAGGAGCGCCCCCATGGCCCCGTCCTTCTTCGACGACTACCAGGACGTCCCCAACGTGGAGACCGGTCCGGCCTTCGACGCCGCCGACGACCGCACGCTGCGCATGGCGTCCCGGCCGGTGGACAAGGCGCTGCTCGACCAGCTGGTCCGCTACCAGGAGACCTTCCTGTCGCACGTGGAGGCGGACGCCAGCCCGGAGGCCATGGCCGGCGCGGCGAAGGCGGCGCTGGAGACCAGCGGCCTGGACGTGAAGGCGGCAGAGTGGGGGAGCGCCGTCCTCCGGGCCTTCGGCGGCCGGCGGTGGACCGTGCAGCGGCTGCGCTCGAAGCTGACGGAGCTGGAGTCCCGCTCCGGGCCGGAGGTGGACGAGGTGAAGAAGCGCGTCCAGGACGAGCTGGTGAAGCAGGAGCGGGAGACGGACGCCCTGGGCCGGCGGTACGGCGTGGAGACGGTGGCCCTGCTCCGGGAGCGCGAGGCGGAACTGGTGGCCCTTCACACCCGGCTCCAGAAGGTGCTCAGCCGGGGATGACCCGGCGTGCCCGCCCGGTTGCATTCCGCGTCCGGGCGTTCCATAACGGCCCGTTTTCCTTCAAGGCCCACCCATGAAGCGCTACTTCATCCACACCTTCGGCTGCCAGATGAACGTCAACGACTCGCTCCGCATGAGCGAGGCGTTGTCGAAGATGTCCTACGTCCCCACGCCGGAGCCGGACAACGCGGACCTCATCATCCTCAACACCTGCTCCATCCGGGAGAAGGCCGAGGACAAGATGCTGTCCGCGCTGGGGCGCTACCGCGCCGTGAAGGCCAGCCGGGGCGCCATCCTGGGCGTGGGCGGCTGCGTGGCCCAGCAGGAGAAGGACAAGCTCCTGAAGAAGGTCCCGTACCTGGACTTCGTCTTCGGCCCGGACAACATCGCGAAGCTGCCGGAAGTGATTGCCCGCGTGCAGGACGCCCGCGAGCGCGTGGTGGAGACGGCCTTCGTGGACTCCGAGGAGTACGTCTTCCCGCGCGCCGACGCGGAGACGTCTCGCGGCAAGGTGACCGAGTTCGTCACCGTGATGAAGGGCTGCGACAACGTCTGCTCGTTCTGCATCGTCCCGCACACCCGTGGCCGCGAGGTGAGCCGCAACTTCCCGGACGTGCTCACCGAGGTCGCGGACCTGGCGGGCGTGGGCCTGCGGGAGGTCACGCTCATCGGCCAGAACGTCAACTCGTACCAGGGCGGCATCAGCTTCGCGCAGCTGCTGCTGCGCACGGCGGAGGTGCCGGGCATCGAGCGCGTGCGCTTCACGACGAGCCACCCGCATGACCTGTCGGACGAGCTGATCGAAGCGTTCCGCGTGCAGCCCAAGATCGCCCCGCACTTCCACCTGCCCGTGCAGTGCGGCAGCGACCGCATCCTGAAGATGATGCGCCGCGACTACACCGTCGAGCAGTACATGGAGCGGCTGGAGAAGCTGCGCGCCGCGCGGCCCGGCATCGCCATCACCACGGACATCATCGTCGGCTTCCCCGGTGAGACCGAGGAAGAGTTCGAGATGACGATGCAGCTCACCGAACGGGTGAAGTACGACAACCAGTTCTCCTTCGTGTACAGCCCGCGCCCCAAGACGGGCGCCGCGCTGCGCGAGAAGGACTGGGGCCCCATCCCGCACGAGGTGAAGGTGGCCCGGCTGGAGCGGCTCCAGAAGCTGCAGCGGCGCATCAGCGGCGAGTACACCCAGGCGCAGGTGGGCCTGGACGTGGAGGTGCTGGTGGAGGGCCGCTCGCGCTACGACGCCACCAAGCGCTTCGGCCGCACGCCGGAGAACCGCACGGTGAACTTCGAGGGCGACGCTCCCGCGGGCTCCATCGTGAAGGTGCACGTGGAGCGCGCCACGCCCAACCAGCTCGCGGGCAAGCAGGTGGTGGTGCTCCAGGCCCCCACCGTGGCGCCGCCGGCGGTGGAGCTGCCCGTGCCGTTGCATGTCCCGGCGGAGGCCTGACGCCTCCGCCGCTGTCACGCCGTCGGAGGTGCCACCATGCCGTTGAAGCCGTTTCGCGGGGTGTCCCCCCGCGTCCACCCGAGCTGCTTCATCGAGGACTCCGCCCAGGTGGTGGGCGATGTGGAGCTGGGCGAGGACTCGTCCATCTGGTTCAACTCCGTGCTGCGCGGGGACGTGAACTCCATCCGCATCGGCAAGCGCACCAACATCCAGGACCTCACCATGATCCACGTCACCAGCCAGGGTGACTCGACGACGGTGGGAGACGACTGCACGGTGGGCCACCGGGTCATCCTCCATGGGTGCGTCGTGGGCCACCGGGTGCTGGTGGGCATGGGCGCCATCCTGATGGACGGCGTGGAGGTGGGGGACGACTGCATCATCGGCGCGGGCACGCTGCTGACGCCCGGGACGAAGATTCCCCCGGGGTCGCTGGTGGTGGGCTCGCCCGGCAAGGTGAAGCGCCCCATCCACGACGGCGAACGCGAGTTCCTGGTGCAGTCCGCCCTCCACTACGTGCACACCGCCGCCGAACACCGCGCCAGCCGCTGACGCGGCCGCGCTGTGCGTGTTAGGAACACCCCATGGCGCTCGCCCCCGAGACGACCCTGAAGGCCTGTCCGCTCTTCAAGGGCTTCACCGACACCGGCATCTCCATCTTCGCGGCGGCGGCCGTGTCGCGCGCCTACCCCAAGGGGACGGCCCTGTTCACCGAGGGCAAGGCGGGGGACTCGCTGCTGATCGTCGGTGAGGGCACGGTGCGGTTGAGCGCCCGGAGCCCCTCGGGCGAGGACGTGCCCCTGGGCGAGGTGACCGCCGGTGAGCCTCTGGGCGAGCTGGCGCTCGTGCAGAAGGGCGAGCGGCTGTGCTCGGCCACGGCGCAGACGGACGTGTTGGCGCTGGAGATCCGCGCGGCGGATTTCCAGAAGCTGCTGGCGCAGAAGCCGCAGGCCTGCATCAAGTTGTTGATGGGCATCGTCAGCCACTTCGGCGCCAAGGCCCGGGACAACCGGGACATGCTGCGCACGCTGGTGGCGCGGGCCCCGGGAAGCTGACTGGCTGTCGGACAGGTGGCGCCGGGCTCATGCCGGGAGGCCGGAAGGACGAACGGTCCTGCCACCCGCACCCGAGGTGGTTACTGTGCTCGCCTGGAGCCCCTCCGGCCTCCCAGGCTGTCGCACACCGTGGGTGTGGGTAGACATACGGCCGACGGCTTTCGTGATGTGGCGCGGGCGCTTGAGGTGGGAAGCTGGACGGCCGGAGTTTTCAACTGCCGCACCCGGTTGATGGCTGGGTGATGGACGGGCCAGCCCGGGTGGTTGCCGAGCGGCCCTTCGGGAAGTGATTGGACGGAACGACGCGTGGAAGAACTGCTTACCAACCTGCTCGGTAGCTCCCAGGGCCTCTTCGCCTACCTGTCCGTGTTCGCCATCCTGGTGGCGTGCGGGCTGGGCGTGCCTCTGCCGGAGGACATCTCGCTCATCCTCGGTGGGTTCCTGGCGCACAAGGGCGCGGCCAACCTGCCGGTGATGATGGCGGTGGGGTTCTTCGGCATCCTGGTGGGTGACAGCCTCATCTACCTGGCCGGGCGCCGGCTGGGCACGAAGCTGGGGCGCGACCCGGGGGCGAAGGGTGGGGGGTTCTTCTCCAAGATCGTCACGCCGGAGAAGCGGGCGAAGGTGGAGTCGCTCTTCGTCACGCACGGCCAGAAGATCGTGATGATCGCGCGCTTCATGCCGGGCGTGCGCGCGGTGACGTACTTCACCGCGGGATCCGTGCACATGTCCTACTGGCGCTTCATCTTCTGGGACGGCCTGGCGGCGCTGCTGTCCGCGCCGGTGTTCGTGTGGCTCGGGTTCCACTTCGGTGGCGAGCTGGACATGGTCATCCGCAAGCTGAAGGACGGCCAGGTCGTGGTGCTGGGGTCGCTGGCGGTGCTGGCGGTGGGCTACTTCCTGTACCGCCGCCGCAAGAACGCGAAGCTCAAGGTCGAGGCCGCCGCCAAGGAGCAGGTGACGCAGGTGGCCCTGCCTTCCGTGCCGGAGACGCTGGAGAACAGCATGTCGCCCACGCGCGCGGCCAGCCCCGGCGCCTTCTTCGACGTGCCCGCCGACAAGGCGCCCGCGTCCGAGCCGGACCTGAACGCGCACAAGTAGTCACCGTGCAGCGGTGACGTGGTTCACGGACCCCGCCCCCTCGACGAGAGGGAGCGGGGTTCTTCGTTGCGGGCCTGTGGGGTTGCGTCACTCCTGCCCTGCGTCGCGGAGGGCCTTCGCCAGCAGCTCCGCCACGGACTGCACCGTCGGCTCGCGCAGCAGCGTGTGGTGGGTGCCCGGCAGCGCGTGCGATTCGAGCTGCTCGCCCACCAGCGCCGCCCAGCCTCCGTCGGGCGTGCGCGTCTCGTCCCGCTCCTCCGCGTGGATGCGCAGCACGTGCTGCTCCATCGCAGGCGGGTGGTAGCGCCGGGCCGCTTCGAGGTTCGCCTCGAAGACCTGGAAGAGTGACGTGGCCTCCACTCCGGGCGGCAGGGCTCCGGCCTGGGCCGCGGCTTCCAGCACCTTCGTGAGTACCGCTTCGGGCTCCAGCTCCGCCGCGTCCACGTCCAGGTCCGCCAGCGACACGCCCATCAGGTCCTGCGCGAACAGGCCCACCGCCAGCGCGCGGTCCAGGTCCGGCTCCGAGTCCGGCACCGTCTCCGGTACGTACGAGTCGAGCATCGCCACCAGCTCCACCGCTTCACCTGCTTCGCGGAGCTGGTACGCCATCTCGTAGGCGATGACGCCGCCCAGGGACCAGCCGCCCAGGTGGTACGGGCCGTGGGGCTGGACCTTCCGCACCTCGCGCACGTAGCTGGCGGCCAGGGCCTCCACGGTGTCCAGCGGCTGGTCCGTGCCGTCGAGGCCTCGGGCCTGGAGGCCATAGAAGGGCTGATCCGGTCCCAGCCTCCGCGCGAGCTCCGCGTAGGCCAGCACGTTGCCTCCCACCGGGTGCACGCAGAAGAACGGCGTGCCGGTGCCTTTGTTCGTGAAGGGCACCAGGGGCGTGAAGGGCTTCGGCTCCTCCGGCTCGGCCTCACCCAGCAGGACCGCGAACCGCTCCACGCTGGGGGCCTGGAAGAGCGCCGACAGCGGGAGCTTCCGGCCCGTCTCCCGGTGCACCGCCGCCATCAGCCGCACCGCCAGCAGCGAGTGCCCGCCCAGTTCGAAGAAGCTGGTGCGCACGTCCACGGTGGACACGCCCAGGGCTTCGGCCCAGAGGCGCTCGAGCATCGCTTCCTGTTCGTCCCTGGGGCCGACCCTCGCTTCGGGGTTCGGGGCTTCGTCCACCGGCGCGGGCAGCGCCGCTCGGTCCACCTTGCCGTTGGGCGTCAGCGGCAGGACGGGCAGGGCGACGTAGGCCGCAGGCACCATGTAGTCCGGCAGCGAGCGCTGGAGGTGGCTTCGGAGCGGAGCGGTGTCCACCTCCGGCGCCACATACGCCACCAGCCGCTGCACTCCAGGCATGTCCGCGCGCACGAACACCATCGCGTCGCGGATGCCCGGGTGCGTGCGCAGCGCGGCCTCGATTTCGCCCGGCTCGATGCGGTAGCCGCGCAGCTTCACCTGGAAGTCCACGCGTCCCATGAAGTCCAGCGCGCCGTCCTGCTTCCAGCGGACCCGGTCGCCCGTGCGGTACAGGCGGGCTCCGCGCTCCGTGCTGAACGGGTGGGGGATGAAGCGCTCCGCCGTTAGGTCTGGCCGGTTCCGGTAGCCGCGCGCCAGGCCTTCGCCCGAGATGAACAGCTCGCCGGGGACGCCCACGGACACGGGGTTCAGGTTCGCGTCCAGCACGTACACGCCCACGTTGAGCATGGGCCGCCCGATGACGGGCGTGGGCTGCGCGGTGATCTGGATGCACTCGGTGGTGGACGCCACGGTGCCCTCGGTGGGGCCGTAGGCGTTGTAGGCCCTCGTGCGGTGCGTGGCCGCGAGCGTGCGCCACGTCACCTCGTCCATCGCCTCACCGCCGATGAAGCAGATGGACGGCACGTGGGTCTGCTCCAGGAAGCCTGCCTCCAGCAGCAGCTTGAACAGCGACGGCGTGCAGTCCAGCGCGTCGATGCGGCGCTGCTCCAACCACGCGAGCATCGCCTCCGGATCCTGCCGCACGGCCTCCGGGACGAGGCACAGGCAGTGGCCGTCCGCCATCAACAGCAGCTGCGTCACGGACGCGTCGAAGTAGAGCGGTCCGTTGAGGCTCACCCGCATGACCTTGGGCGCCTGTGTGTAGCAGGCCTCCGTCAGCGACCGATGCAGGTGCGCCAGCGAGCGGTGCTGGATCATCACGCCCTTGGGCGTGCCCGTGGAGCCCGACGTGTAGATGACGTACGCCAGGTGCTCCGGCCGCGTGGCCACTCGGGGGTTGGCCGGCGAGGACGCTTCGATGCGCCGCGCGTCCGCGTCCAGCCGCACCACGTGCCGCACCGCCGGCTGCCACACGGCCACCTGCGCCTGGGTGGTCAGCAGCACGGCCGCGCCGCTGTTCTCCAGGATGAAGGCCCTCCGCGCTTCAGGGGCCGCCGGGTCGAGCGGCACGTAGGCGCCACCCGCCTTGAGGATCCCCAGGATGGCGACGATGGCCTCTGGCGAGCGCTCCAGGCAGAAGGCCACCGGCACGTCCGGGCCCACGCCCAGCGAGCGGAGGTAATGCGCCAGCTGGTTCGCGCGCACGTTGAGCTGGTGGAAGGACACCGTCGTGTCGCCCATCACCACGGCGGGCGCCTTCGGCGTGCGCGTCACCTGCTGTTCGAAGCGAGCGTGGAAGGACAGGTCGGACTCGAAGCGGGCGGTCTCTCCGCTCCACTCCTCCAGCACCCACTGGCGCTCCTCCGCCGTCAGCAGGGGCAGGGCGTCCAGCGCGGCATCGGGCTTCGCGGTGGCGCCCTCCAGCAGCTGGACCAGGTGCTCGGACAGCCTGCGGGCCGTGGCGGGCTCGAAGAGGTCCGTGGCGTAGGAGAGGTCGCCCTCGAAGCCTCGCTCGGTGCGGCTCAGCGTCAGGTCCAGGTCGAACTTCGTCGTGGGCAGGTCCACCTCCACCGGGCGCAGCGTCAGCTCCGGCAGGCGCACCTCCGCGTCTGGCATGTTCTGGAGCGCGAAGAGGGCCTGGATGAGCGGCGTGCGCGACAGGTCGCGCGCGGGCTGCACGGCCTCCACCAGCCGCTCGAAGGGGATGTCCTGGTGCTCGTACGCGCCCAGCGTGGTGGTGCGCACCTGCGCGAGCAGCTTCCGGAACGACGGCCGACCGTCGAACCGCGCGCGCAGCACCAGCGTGTTGACGAAGAAGCCGATGAGGCCCTCCGTCTCCGCGTGACGCCGGCCCGCGATGGAGGTGCCCACCAGCAGGTCCTCCTGACCGGAGTACCGGTGCAGCAGCGTCTGGAAGGCCGCCAGCAACACCATGAAGGGCGTGGCGCCCTCCGCCTGGGCCAGCGCCTCCACCGCCTCGCTCAACGGCTGCGACAGGCGCACCGGGAACGTCGCGCCCCGGGCGGAACGCTGGGGCGGACGCGGCTTGTCTGTGGGCAAAGCCAGGGCCTGCGGGGCTCCGGCCAGCTGCTGCATCCACCAGGCGAGCTGCGCATCCAGCACTTCGCCCTGGAGCCAGCCTCGCTGCCAGACGGCGAAGTCCGGGTACTGCACCGGCAACGGGGCCAGCGGCGAGGCGTGGCCCTGCCGGAAGGCCTCATAGAGCGCGGTGACTTCGCGCACCAGGATGCCCATGGACCAGCCATCGCCGATGGCGTGGTGCAGGCACAGGAGCAACACGTGTTCCTGTTCGCCCAGCTTCAGCAGCGTGAGCCGCGCGAGCGGGCCCGTGGCGAGGTCGAAGGGCTTCAGCGCGTCCTCGCTCGCGAGCCTTACGGACTCCGCTTCCTTCACGTCGCCGGGCAGGCCCGTCAGGTCCACCACCGACAGGACTCCGGTGGGGGCAGGGTGCACGTGCTGACGGGGTTCACCGTCGTGCGCTTCGAAGGTGGTGCGCAGCGCTTCGTGGCGTTCCACCAGCGCGTCGAAGGCCTGCTGGAGCGCGGGCACGTCCACCGCGCCGGAGAGGCGCAACGCCGTGGGCATGTTGTAGAGCGCGCTGCCCGGGTCGAGCTGATCGATGAACCACAGCCGCTGCTGCGCGAACGACAGCGGATGCGGACCAGGGCTCGTCGCTGGACGCAGCGGCGGCAGGGCGCTGGCCTCCGGCGCGTCCGGCAGCCGCTGGGCGAGCGCCGCCACGGTGGGGGACTCGAACAGGGCCCGGACGCCCACGTCCACGCCGAAGCGGGCTCGGATGCGGGACACCAGCTGCGTGGCCAACAGCGAGTGACCGCCCAGCTCGAAGAAGTGGTCGTTGCGGCCCACCACGGGCACGCTCAACAGCTCCTCCCACAGCGAGGCCAGGGCCACCTCCGCGGGGGTCGCCGGGGCCTCGTACGAGCGCGCCGCGCGCCACTGCGCCTCCGGTGAGGGCAGCGCCTTGCGGTCCACCTTGCCGTTGGGCGTCAGCGGCAGGGCGGGCAGGGTGACGAAGGCGGACGGCACCATGTACTCCGGCAGGTGCCGGCGCAGGTGCTCGCGCAGTCCTTCCGTGT
>NZ_RAWC01000176.1:0-19406 GCF_003611685.1 Corallococcus sp. CA049B
GTGCCTTGCCCTGAGCGGTGGGCGTCTTCTCGGCCTGGGTGGGGGCGCCCGTGTTCGTCGCGGGGGCCTGGGCGCCGGCGCCCGACGAGCCGCCGGTGCCTCCGCCTGAACCACCACCGCCGCCACAAGCGGTCAGCCCAAGAGCCAGGGTGCAGGCAGCCAGGGAGGCCACCAGGGTCTGTCGCGTCTTCAAGCCGTTGCCTTCAAGAATTCGCATGAGCGGGGGCAACGCGCGGCGTTGGGCGTTCTATTCACTGCCGGTCATCCAGGCCGAGACGCGCCGCAGCGGGAGGGAGAACCGTGACGCTCGGCCCCATGGCGGCTACGGTGCCGCCGCCGTGTCCAAAGCCGTCCTGCTCCTGACCGCCCTGCTGTTCGCCTCCTGCGCCACGCCGGCGCCCTCACCTGTCCCCGTCACGCGGGGCCTGGGCGAGCCGGAGGTCTCCGTCCCCACGAAGCCCGCCGACGCGGGCGTGACGCCCCCTGCCCCGGGTGGCCTGGAGGATCCGCTCACGTCGGGCCTGCCCGGGCCGCAGGACCTGAAGCGCCTGGACTTCCGGAACGGCGAGCCGCGCCTCCCCATCAAGCTGATGGAGGGACGCGAGGCCGTGACGTTCTCGCCGCGCGCGCGGATGCGGCTGCGCTTCGGCGGGCCGGGCGACAAGGTGCTGGATGCGCCCGCGGGCTCGCGCTGGACGGTGCGGGTGACGCAGGGCGAACCGGCCCAGTGGAGCGCGCGGCTGCAGCTGGGCGAGTTCCGCTTCGCGGACAAGGCGGGGCTCGCGGAGGCGCTGGAGACGTGGCGCGCGCGGGGGCTCGCGGTGCGCACGCACACGCTGGGCTCCGTGTACGGCATCGCGGGGAAGGTCATCGACAACCGGCGCTACCTCCTCCTGGTCGAGGAGGCGCTGACGCCCGAGGCCGCGGCGGAACAACAGGCGGAGCTGCTGCGCCGCTACGGCCTGCGCACCACGCTCTTCGAGGAGGTCCGCAAGCCCTCCCGCGCCATCCTGGAGCTGAAGGACGAGAACGACGCCGTGGTGGGCCTGGCGCAGGACCGGCTGGACGCGGAGACGCCGGACGGCAGCGGCTTCGACGTGCGGCAGGTGGAGTACGGCGTGGGCTACGACTTCCACGCCTTCGAGGACCGCAGCTTCCGGGGCGCGCTCCAGTTCGCGGTGGACCGGAGCGGCAAGCTCGCGGTGGTGAACGTGGTGGGCCTGGAGGACCTGCTCAAGGGGCTGGTGCCGTCCGAAATCTTCGCGCGCGCGCACCCGGAGGCGCTCAAGGCCCAGGCCGTGACGGCTCGGGGCGAGGTGCTGGCGAAGGTGGGCATCAAGCACCTGGCGGATCCGTATCTCCTCTGCTCGGAGCAGCACTGCGCGGTGTACCGGGGCCGCACCGGCGAGGCGGCCAGCACCACCGCCGCGGTGGAGGCCACCCGGGGGCAGGCCCTCTTCAGCCAGGACGGCCGGCTGGTGGACTCCGTCTACAGCGCCGTGTGCGGCGGCCACACCGAGGACAACGACGTGGTGTGGGGCGGCCCGCCGGACCCCAGCCTGCGCGGGCGGCCTGACCTGCTGGAGCCCGCGCCGGACGTGCCCGGGCCGTCCCACCTCAAGGCGTGGCTGGCGACGTCGGACGTGCCCGCCGCGTGCAAGCTGTCCAGCTTCGCGCAGCCCACGAAGTTCCGGTGGGAGAAGCGCTTCACGCAGGGCCAGGTGGACGCGCTCACGGAGAAGCTGGGCGTGGGCGCCATCCAGGGGCTCGCCCTGTCCGAGCGCGGGGTGTCCGGGCGCGCCCGGCTGCTCACCGTGTCGGGCACGAAGGGCGCCACCCAGGTGCGCGGGGAGCTGAACATCCGGCGGCTCTTCGGGATGCTCAACAGCAGCATGGCCACCGTGGAGGCCGAGCGGGACGCCGAGGGCCGGCTCACCGGATGGCTGTTCCGGGGCGGCGGCTGGGGCCACGGCGTGGGCATGTGTCAGACAGGCGCCATCGGCCGGGCGGAGGCCGGGCAGCGCTATCCGGACATCCTTCGCTTCTACTTCAATGGGGCGGAGGTGGCCCCCATCTACTGAGGTCCAGGGAACAAATCGCGCAACCGGCGAGCCGTCTCGTGAATCTCTTTGATGTCCCGGGTGTTACGGGGCGCGCGTTCGGGACTGAAGAAGCGGTCCGGAGGTTTATCATCAGGCCGTGGGCACGGGTTCCTCGACAGACTGGCGTCAGCGGCGCGCGCGCAGGCAGCGTGGCCCCTTGCGCTACCTGGTGGCGGGCATCCTGGCGCTCCTGGCCCAGGCCGCCTTCGTGGGCTTCGTCCTCCTGGTGTCGGCCGTGCAGGCGAACCTCCCGCACGAGAAGCGCCCCGCGCGGCCCACGTCCGTGGCGGTGAGGCCGCTCACGTCGGACCAGTGGGCGAAGAACCGGGGGAACGTCACCCCGCAGCAGACGAAGCCCCGCCCCACGGAGAAGCGCGAGCCCAAGGAAGAGAAGAAGCCGGACGAGACGAAGCCCCAGGGCCAGGTGGTGGACGTGGCGCCGGGGAATGATCAGCAGTCCCCGGACGCGAAGTACCTGGCCGAGCACAACAACACGGTGGAGAAGGAGACGCGCGCGCGGGAGCAGACGGCCCACTACCGCAACGCCATGCCCCAGCGGACCGCGCCCCAGAAGCAGGAGGGCGCGGCGCAGGACCAGGTGCAGCCCCCGCGCGTGTCCGGCAACAACGGCACGGGCGCGGACGACCGGGCCCAGTCCCAGGGTGGCAAGAAGCCCGTCTTCGAGATGCCGGAGACGCGCCGCAAGCAGGAGATCGCCATGAAGACGGATCCGCGCGAGCGCGGCCCGGGCATGGCGGTGAAGAACCAGTCGGAGAGCGACGCCACCGAAGGCAACGCGAAGCGCCTGCGCATCCAGCCCGGCCAGGGCGAGGACAGCGAACAGGAGGGCTCCACCGGCCGGGTGGGTTCTCCGGGCCTGGCCACGCTGATGCCGTCGCAGGCGGCCATGGACAAGGTCGTGGGCGCGGCGCCCAACGACATGCTCCAGGACCAGGAGGAGGGCGACGGCACCTTCCTCAACACGCGCGAGTGGAAGTACGCCAGCTTCTTCAACCGCGTGAAGCAGAGCGTGGGCATGCACTGGAACCCCAACGAGCAGCTGCGCATGCGCGACCCGACGGGGAACATCTACTCCGGGCGCGACCGCCAGACGCTGCTCACCATCACCCTGGACGAGCGCGGCGCGGTGAAGGACATCCAGGTGGAGAAGAGCAGCGGCCTGGACTTCCTGGACATGGAGGCCGTGGCGTCCTTCAAGCGCGCGCAGCCCTTCCCCAACCCGCCGTCCGGCCTGTTGAGCCAGGACGCGACGGTGCGCTTCCAGTTCGGCTTCTTCCTGGAGATGGGCGGCGGCCCCCGGATGCGGCTGTTCCGACAGTAGGCCCCACGAAGGCCTCGCGGTGGACGGCGCGGAGGCACTACCCTGCCCCGCCGTGGAAGCCACTCTTGTCGACCGTAGCGCCGCGCTCCAGGAGCGCAACCGGAAGGTCCGCTTCGTCCTGTTGGCCATCCTCGTGGCCAACTGGGTGGTGGCCGTGGCCAAGCTCGTCTTCGGCCTCATGGCCCAGTCCGCGTCGGTGACGGCGGACGGGTTGCACTCGTTCATCGACGGCAGCTCCAACGTGCTGGGCCTGGTCGCCATGGGCGTCGCGTCGCAGCCGGCGGACGCGGACCACCCCTACGGCCACGGCAAGTTCGAGGCGCTCGCGTCGCTGGGCATCGGCGCGATGATTGGCGTGGGCATGCTGGAGCTGGGGCGCATGGCGTTCGACTCGCTCCTGCACGACAAGCACCCCACGGTGTCCGTGACGATGGCCGCGGTGATGGTCTTCACGCTCGCCATCAACCTCATCGTCACCCGCGTGGAGCGGCACTACGGGCAGAAGTACAAGAGCTCGCTGCTGCTCGCGGACGCGCAGCACACGCTGTCGGACGTGTTCGTGACCATCGCCGTGCTCGGCTCCATTGGACTGGTGGCGCTGGGCTTCCCTCGCGCGGACGGCCTGGTGGCCCTGGCCGTGATGGTCTTCGTGGCGTGGGTGGCCTACGGCATCGTCCGGCAGGCGGTGGGCATCCTCTCCGACACCGCGCGCCTGGACCCGGCGCAGGTGTCCCAGCACACGCTGGCGGTGGCCGGCGTGCGCTCCTGCCGCGACGTGCGCAGCCGGGGCATGGAGGAGAGCGTCTACGTGGACCTGAAGATTGAAGTCGACCCGCAGCTCACCACCGCGCAGGCCCACGAAGTGGCCGACAAGGTGGAGGAGACGCTGCACGGCGCCTATCCGCAGGTGGTGGACGTGGTGGTCCACGTGGAGCCCGCGAGGGCCCGCTAGAAACACGAGGGCCGCCTTCCAGTGCGCTGGAAGACGGCCCCGGTGCCGCGTCAGTGAACCGCGAGCGTCACGCGACCTTCTGCGCGGGCGTGTCGTAGTCCTCGATGGGAGGGCACGAGCACACGAGCTTGCGGTCGCCGAGCACATTGTTCAGGCGTCCCACGGACGGCCAGAACTTGTTGTCCCGGACCCACGGCGTGGGGAACACGGCCTGCTCGCGGGTGTACGGGCGGTTCCACTCCGGCGCGGTGAGCGTGCGCGCGGTGTGCGGCGCGTTCTTCAGGACGTTGTTGTCCTTGGGCACGCGGCCCTCCTCCACGTCGCGGATCTCCTGGCGGATGGCGATCATCGCGTCGCAGAAGCGATCCAGCTCCGCCTTGGACTCGGACTCCGTGGGCTCGATCATCAGCGTGCCCGCCACCGGGAACGACACGGTGGGCGCGTGGAAGCCGTAGTCCATCAGGCGCTTGGCCACGTCCTCCACCTCCACGCCCGCGGTCTTCTTGAGCGGGCGCAGGTCCACGATGCACTCGTGGGCCACCCGGCCGCGCTTGCCCCGGTAGAGCACCGGGTAGTGCGGCTGGAGCCGCTCCGCGACGTAGTTGGCGTTGAGGATGGCCATCTTCGTGGCCTGCGTCAGGCCCTCGCCGCCCATCATCTGGATGTACATCCAGGAGATGAGCAGGATGCTCGCGCTGCCCCACGGCGCCGCGGAGATGGCGCTGATGGCGTCCGCCCCGCCCGTCTGGATGACGGGGTGCCCGGGGAGGAACTTCACCAGGTGGGACGCCACGCAGATGGGGCCCATGCCCGGGCCGCCACCGCCGTGCGGGATGCAGAACGTCTTGTGCAGGTTGATGTGGCAGACGTCCGCGCCCACCAGGCCCGGCGCGGTGAGGCCCACCTGCGCGTTGAGGTTGGCGCCGTCCATGTACACCTGGCCGCCGCGCTCGTGGATGGTGGCGCAGATCTCCCGGATCTCCTCCTCGAACACGCCGTGCGTGGAGGGGTACGTCACCATCAGCGCGGCCAGGTTGTCCTTGTGCTGGTCCGCCTTGGCGCGCAGGTCGCCCAGGTCGATGTTGCCGTTCTCGTCGCACTTCGTGACGACGACGCGGTAGCCCGCCATCACCGCGGAGGCCGGGTTGGTGCCGTGCGCGGAGGACGGGATGAGGCACACGTCGCGGTGCCCCTGCCCGCGCGCCTGGTGGTAGGCGCGAATCACGAGCAGGCCCGCGTACTCACCCTGGCTGCCCGCGTTGGGCTGCAGCGAGCACCCGGCGAAGCCCGTCACCTGCGACAGCGCGTTCTCCAGCTGCTCGAAGACGACCTTGTAGCCGGCCGCCTGCGAGGTGGGCGCGAACGGGTGCAGCTTGCTGAACTGGGGCCACGTCACCGGGATCATCTCCGCGGTGGCGTTGAGCTTCATGGTGCAGCTGCCCAGCGGAATCATGGAGTGCGTGAGGGACAGGTCCTTCGCCTCCAGCCGCCGCATGTACCGCAGCATCTCCGTCTCGGAGTGGTAGCGGTTGAAGACGGGGTGCGTGAGGTACGCGCTCGCGCGGCGCAGCTCGGGGGCGAGCGGGCTCTCCAGGCCTTCGGCGACCTCGTCCAGGTTCACCGGGGACGCGGACTTGTTCGCGCCCTGGATGAAGGCCGCGAGGATGTCCTCCACGTCCCTGGCGCGCGTCGTCTCGTCCAGCGACAGGCCGAGCGTCTTCTCGTCGATGCGGCGGAAGTTCATCTTCGCGCCCTCCGCGGCGGCCAGCACCCCCCGCACCTGCGGGGCCGTCAGCTCCACGCGCAGCGTGTCGAAGAACTGCTCGTGCTTCGGCTTGAAGCCCAGCTTCGCCAGGCCCCGCGACAGCACCACGGTGAGCCCGTGCACGCGCTCCGCGATGGCCTTGAGCCCCTGGGGCCCGTGGTAGACGGCGTACATGCCGGCCATCACGGCCAGCAGCACCTGCGCGGTGCAGATGTTGCTCGTGGCCTTCTCACGGCGGATGTGCTGCTCGCGCGTCTGCAGCGCCATGCGCAGCGCGGGCCGGCCCCCCGAGTCCTCGGACACGCCGATGAGGCGGCCCGGCATCACGCGGGTGTAGGCGTGCTTCGTGGCGAAGTAGGCGGCGTGCGGGCCGCCGTAGCCCAGCGGCACGCCGAAGCGCTGCGCGCTGCCCACCACCACGTCCGCGCCGAACTCGCCGGGCGCCGTGAGCAGCGTCAGGGACAGCAGGTCCGCCGCGACGACGAGCAGGCCGCCCGCCGCGTGCACCTTCTCACCGAAGGCGCGGTAGTCGTGCACCACGCCGTCCGTGGCCGGGTACTGCACCAGCGCGCCGAAGAACTTCTTCTGGGACAGGTCCACCGTGCGGTGGTCGCCCACGACGACCTCCACGCCCAGGGGAGTCGCGCGCGTGCGCACCACGTCCACCGTCTGCGGGTGGCAGCCGTCGGAGACGAAGAACGCGCCCCCGTCGCCGTCGCCCTTGGCGTGGCTCGCGAGCGCCATGGCCTCCGCCGCGGCGGTGCCTTCATCCAGCATGGAGGCGTTGGCCACCTCCATGCCGGTGAGGTCCGTCACCATGGTCTGGAAGTTGAGCAGCGCTTCCAACCGGCCCTGGGCGATCTCCGCCTGGTAGGGCGTGTACTGGGTGTACCAGCCCGGGTTCTGGAAGATGTTGCGCAGGATGACGTTGGGGACGTGGGTGTCGCTGTAGCCCATGCCGATGAAGGACCGGAACATCTGGTTCTTCGCGGCGATGGCCTCCAGCTGCGCCAACACCTCGTTCTCACCCTTGCCCGCGGGCAGCCGCAGGGGCTCCGGGGAGCGGATGGCCGGCGGCACGGTGGACTCGACGAAGACGTCCAGCGAGTCCACGCCCAGCGTGGACAGCATCTGCTTCACTTCAGGGGTCTCCGGGCCAATGTGACGACCGGCGAAGGACTCCTGGTACTTCCAGTTGAGGGACATGGTCGGAAGGCTCGCGTGAGGTGCGGTAGGAAGTTCGGCGTCCGAGCGGGCTCGGCGCTCCATGGAGCGTCTTTAACAACCGGGACGCGCGACTTCTTGCGCGCGCGGAACTACTCCTTGGTGAGCTTCTCGTAGGCGTCGGCGTCCAGCAGGTTGCTCAGCTCCCCGGCGTCCGAGAGCTCGACCTCCACCAGCCACCCGTCCCCGTAGGGGTCCGTGTTGAGGGTCTCGGGCTCTTCCGTGAGGTCGCTGTTCACCTTCACGATCTTGCCGGAGATGGGTGCGAACAGCTCCGACACGGCCTTGACGGACTCGACGGTGCCGAACGAATCACCGGCCGTCACCTGGGCGCCCAGCTTGGGCAGCTCCACGTAGACGATGTCGCCGAGCGTGGTCTGGGCGTGGTCCGTAATGCCCACCACCACGATCTTGCCCGAGACGCGGGCCCACTCGTGCTCGCGGGTGTACTTCAGGTCCTTCGGAATGTTGGCCATGGCGGTTCAGCTCCTCACAGCAGGTGTGGAAGGAAGGGAATCAGGACTTCTTGAGGAAGGGGGTCTTCACGACGACGGCGGGCACGGCGCGGCCGCGGATGTCCACGTCGAAGGTGGAGCCCTCCGCGGCGAGGCTCGCCGGCACGTAGGCCATGCCGATGGACTTCTTCACCGAGGGGCCCATGGTGCCGCTCGTCACCTCGCCCACGCGCTCGCCGTTCTTGAGGACGGGGTAGCCGTGGCGGGGGATGCCCTTGTCGGTGAGCTCGAAGCCCACCAGCTTGCGCGGCACGCCTGCGGCCTTCTGCGCGGCGAGCGCGTCCTTGCCGATGAAGCCGCCCGCCTTGTCCAGCTTGACGATCCACCCCAGGCCCGCCTCCAGGGCGGTGTGCGAGTCGTCGATGTCGTTGCCGTACAGCGCGTACTTCATCTCCGTGCGCAGCGAGTCACGCGCGCCCAGGCCGCAGGGCTTCACGCCGTCCGGCTGCCCGGCCTCCAGGAGCGCGTCCCAGAGCTTCACGGCGTCGCCGGCGGCGCAGTACAGCTCGAAGCCGTCCTCACCCGTGTAGCCCGTGCGGGAGATGATGGCCTTCACGCCGGCCACCTCCCCTTCGGTGAAGCGGTAGGTGCCCACCTGGGACAGGTCCGACTTCGTCAGGCGCTGCACCAGCCCCACGGCCTTGGGGCCCTGGACCGCGATCTGCGCGTACTCGTCACTCTTGTCCACGGGCTTGACGCCCTCGGCGCGCGCGCTCATCCAGGCGAAGTCCTTCTCGCGGTTGCTGGAGTTGACGCAGATGAGGATGCGCTCGGGGCTGAAGCGGTAGGCGACGACGTCATCCACGAAGCCGCCCAGGTCATTGAGCAGGCCCGCGTAGACGGCCTGGCCGTCCTGGATGCGGGAGAGGTCGTTGGAGATGAGCCGGTTCACGGTCTCCAGGGCGCCCGGGCCGGTGAACTCGATCTCTCCCATGTGGGAGACGTCGAAGAGGCCGACGGCGGTGCGCACGGCCTCGTGCTCGGCGATGAGGCCCGAGTACTGCACCGGCATGTCCCAGCCGGCGAAGTCGACCATGCGGGCCCCCAGCTTGCGGTGGGCCTCGTTGAGGGGCGTACGCCGGGTCATTGACTTCTCCAGGGTGGGTAGGGGGTGGCGAAACGGCGCGGACTATAGCGGCGCACCTTCTCCGATCAAGGCCGACGCGGAAGGGACTAAACTCATCCCGACATGAAGATTCGCAACTGCCTCAACCCCTCCAAGCCGAGCTTCTCCTTCGAGTTTTTTCCTCCCAAGACGGACGCGGGCGTGGCCTCGCTCCTGCGCACGGTGGAGGAGCTTGCGCCGCTGGAGCCGGGGTTCGTGTCGGTGACGTACGGGGCGGGCGGGAGCACGCGCGACCGGACGGTGGACCTCGTCACGCACATCAAGCGGCAGACCGGCATCGAGGCGATGGCGCACCTGACGTGCGTGGGACACACCCGGGACGAGCTTCGTGACGTGCTGCGCCGGCTTGACGCGGCAGGCATCGAGAACGTGCTCCTCCTGCGCGGGGACCCGCCGCAGGGGCAGACGACCTTCGAGCCGGTGCCCGGGGGCTTCCGCTACGCGGAGGAGTTGGTCCGATTCGTCCGAGAAGAGGATTTCAACTTCTGCCTGGGGGGGGCGTGCTATCCGGAGGGCCACGTGGAGACGGCGTCGCGCGAGGACGACCTCAAGCACCTGAAGGCCAAGGTGGATGCGGGGATGGACTTCGTGGTGACGCAGCTCTTCTTCGACAACGCCTTCTATTTCGACTTCGTGGAGCGGGCGCGGCGGGCGGGCATCAACGTCCCCATCGTCCCCGGCATCATGCCCATCACCAACTACGAGCAGGTCCAGCGCTTCACGCGCATGTGTGGCGCGACGGTGCCCATGCGTCTGGCGTTGCAGATGGAGCGCGTGAAGGATCAACCGGACGCCGTCGTGCAGTTGGGCGTGGCGCACGCCACGGTGCAGTGCATGGAGCTGCTGTCGCGCGGCGTGCCGGGCATCCACTTCTATACGCTGAACAAGTCTCCCGCGACGCGGATGATCGTGGGCGCGCTGAAGGGGCGGTCATGAGCGGTCCTGGTCCTCAGCTGGCGCCGGGCGACCCGCGCCTCAAGATCTTCCAGATCGTGCGCTTCCCGGCGTTCTTCCTGCTCATCGTCGGCGTGCTGCACGTCACCTTCAGCCTGCTGGGCGCGGTGCTGGCGGCGCTGAAGGTGGCGTCGCCCTTCTCCACGCCGGGACAGGCGCCGGTGGTGCTGGAATTCACGACGGGCTTCTCGCTGGCCATCCTGGGCGGGATCCTCTGTGGGGTGCTCGCCGTCTGGGGCGCGTGGAACGCGATGAACCTCAAGGGGTACGGCCTGGCGACGGTGGGCGCCATCTGCGCGATGTACACGCTGACGCCCGGCTGTTTCATTGGCGTGCCGGTGGCGGTGTGGATGCTCTTCACGCTGCGCCGTGACGGCGTGCGCGAGGCCTTCGCACCATGAACCCGCGCGCCGTCCGCACGGTGCGCTTCCTGCTCACGGGCCTTGGCAACGTGGGCGTGCCGCTGCTGGAGATCCTCCAGTCGCGCGCGTCGATGCTGATGGAGCGCTACCGGCTGGAGCTGTTGCCGGTGGGGCTGGCCGACTCGGGCGGCGCGGCGGTGTCGCCGCACGGGTTGGACATCGGGGCGGTGCTGGCGGTGAAGCGGGCGCGGCACTCCGTGGCGTCGCTGCCGGTGGTGGGGCGCCCGGGGATGAGCGGGCGCGACCTGGTGCGCGAGGTGAAGGCGGACCTCCTGTTGGAGGCCACGCCCACGAGCTTCCAGGACGGGCAGCCCGGGTTGGACATCACGCGGGACGCGCTGTCGCGGGGCATGGCGGCGGTGCTCGCGAGCAAGGGGCCGCTGGTGCTGGGGTTCCAGGAGCTGGCGGGCTTGAGCGACCTGGAGTCGCCGGGCCGCCCTCCCCTGCGCTTCAGCGCGGCGGTGGGCGCGTCGATGCCGCTGGTGAACGTGGGCCGCCGGGACCTGGCGCTGGGGAAGCTGGGCCGCTTCGAGGGCGTGCTCAACAGCACCAGCCACCTGCTCTTGTGCCGCATGGCGGAGGGCCGGACGTACGAGGCCGCGCTGGCGGAGGCGCAGGCGCTGGGCATCGCGGAGACGGACCCCACGCTGGACGTGGACGGCTGGGACACGGCGGGCAAGCTGGTCATCCTGGCCAACGCGGTGATGCGCGTGCCCACGACGCTGAAGGACGTGTCCGTGACGGGCATGCGCGGCGTGACGCGCGCGGAGCTGGACGCGGCGAAGGCGAAGGGCGGCCAGGTGCTGCTCCTGGCGCGCGGCGAGCCCGTGGGCGCGGAGCGGTGGGAGTGGAGCGTGCGCCCCACCGCCGTGGACGCGGCCCATCCCCTGGCCCGGCTGGGCGCGATGGAGATGGGCGCGGTGTTCCGCAGTGATTTGCACGGCGTGAACACCGTCATCAACGGTGAGCAGGGCGCCCGGGGCACGGGCGCGGCGATGCTGAAGGACGTGCTCGAAATCTTTCCGGACTGAGCTTCAGCCCAGCGACTTCATGAGCCGCTTCAGGAGCGGCTCCACGAGCTCCTGCCCGCGCAACTGGGAACGCCAGCGGTGGGGAATCCCGCTCAGGCCGTGGATGAGCCCCGCGATGCCGCCCGCCACGCAGGCCGTGGTGTCCGTGTCGTGGCCCAGCCGGATGGCGGATTTGACGACCTCTTCGTACGTCTTCCCGTTCGCCACGCAGGCCCGGGCGGAGCGCAGGCAGTCCACGACGTAGCCGCCGCCCGTTCCCGGTGCCGGGTCGTCCGGGCGGATGTGGGCCTCCAGCTCCTCCCGCTGCGGGAAGCCCTCCACGTACAGGTCCCGGAAGGTGGCCACGGCTTCGGCCCAGGGGTCCGCGGCGCCCTCCAGGATGCGGCGGGCCCAGAGGCAATACAGCGCGCAGCACACCTGGGCGCGCACGTGGCCATGTGTCACGCGCGATTGAGCCATGGCATCCGAGACGAGCGCCGCGTCCTTGCCCTGGTGCCACAGGGCCAGGGGGAGCACGCGCATCAGCGAGCCATTGCCGTTGTCCATGGTGCCGTTGGGCCCCGCGAGCATCGCCGGGGTGCCGTCGCGCAACCGGCGCAGCGCGGTGCTGGTCTGGATGCCCACGTCGAACACATCGCCATCCACGGCGAGGTAGCCCCAGTCCTGCCAGTTCACCAGCCGCCGGCCCAGGTCCTCGCAGTCGAGCCGCTTCTGATACGTCAGCGAGTCCAGCAGGCACAGCGCGTGGGCACCGTCGTCCGACCACGTCCCCGGGGGGACGCGGCCGTGCGCCCGGTCGAATCCCGGCGGCGGCGTGTACTCGATGGCCTCGGGAGACGGAATCGTCTCCGGCCGGTGGAACTCATAGGGGACGCCCAACGCATCACCGATGAGCAACCCATACACCCCTCCCGCAATGCGCTCCTCGCGGTTCATCATTCCCCAACCTCCCAGGTCCGTGGGCGAACCCATCGTGTACCAACGACACTATCAACGTAAAGAGGGGACTGGCTCGCGCGGTGTCCACGGTTCATGCGAAGCTCCTGCGCCCTTCAATTTCGGGACAGGCTTCCCAACCCTCACGAGAGGCGCTCCGATGCGTCGACTCCCCCTGCTGCTTGCCCTTGGTTTGTCTGTCCTGGCCACCTGTTCCCCGGTGGAGCCGGAGGCACCGGATGCACCCGAGACGCCGGGTGAAGCCTCGCGGACCCAATCCCTGACGGTGGTCAAGGACTACTTCCTCGAGCTGACCTGGGACGGAGCCACGAAGTGCCCCTCCTGTGGTCGCACGGCCTACGCCTGCTCGGACAACACCGGAAATTGGAACGGTGGAGCCCGAAGCTTCGCGGATCCCGTCCCCGCCGGTTGGATCGTGACTGGCGTCGACGTGGAAGTCTTCGGCCGTGGCTACGACGGCGGACTCATGACCGTCCTGCTGAACGGCCAGGAACTGGGGGCCTTCAGCATGCCCCCGAATCCCCTACGGTTGTGTGGTGGCTGCGACACGCCAGAAGTCGGCTTCAAGGCGCGCGACTCCACGGGGGTGCCCGGCTATCGCTACGGCACCACCAATACCCTCACGCTGCGCTCGGAGCGGACCAACTGCGTCTCCGCCGCCCGGATCCGCCTGAGGACGGGGCGGCCCCTGCTCAAGGTCAATCCATCGAGCCTGTCCTTCGGCTCGATCGCGGTGGGCACATCCGCCTCCCAGAAGGTGAGGCTGAGCAACGAGGGCGCCGTCCCGCTGGTCATCGACGCCATGTCGCTTCCCCTCCCCTTCAAGCTGACACCGGTGTCCCTGCCCTTCACCCTCAAGGAAGGCGCGTTCCTGGACGTGACCGTGACGTACGCGCCCACGGCCGACCGCGTGGACTCCGGGATCCTGAGCCTGCTGAGCAGCGACCCCGACAAGGGCTCCCTGCCGATCAAGCTCGAGGGGACGGGCGGCGCCCCGAAGCTCGAGCTCGCGCCGGCCGCGCTCGACTTCGGCGCCTTGCGCGTGGGCACGAGCAGCAACCTGCTCCTCCAGGTGAAGAACGTGGGGAGCCTGCCGCTCACGATTCCCGCCGTGCTGACGCAGGCGCCCTTCACCGTGAGCGGCCTGCCTCCGGGGGGCACCGTGGTGCAGCCAGGGACGGTCCTCCCGCTCACGGTGACCTTCACGGCGACGGCGGGAGAGTCGTCCCTGCCGATGTACATCCAGGCCCAGGGGTCCGCCACGCCGCTCGCGGAGGTCTCTCTGCATGGCACGGGCATCGAACCCGCCATCGTCGTGGCGGCGACCTCGCTGGACTTCGGTGTGCACACCGCGGGGGTCGACCCTGTTCGCAAGACGCTGGCGGTCAGCAACACCGGCCTGGACGACCTCATCCTCACCGCCTTCGACGTCGAGGCGCCGTTCACGGTGGAGTCCGGCCTTCCGCTGACCATCCAGGCCCGGGAGCAGGCGAGCCTGACGGTGGCCTACGCCCCGGGGGCGGGCCGCGCCGCGAAGGACCTCATCCTGCGGAGCAATGATCCGCGCACCCCCGCCGTGAAGGTGGCGCTCACCGGCACGGGCGTGGAGGTCCCCGCGCTCAAGGTCACCGCGTCCGATGGCGGCACGGCGCTGGAGTTCGGCTCGCGCGAGGTCAACTCCGTGAGTACGCCCCAGGCGTTGACGATCAAGAACGAGGGGGCCGGGACGCTCGTGGTGGAGCCCATCCAGGCGCCCACGGGCTTCGCCGTGACCCCCGCGGGACGGTTCAGCCTGGCCCCCGGCGCCACGACCCAGGTCCAGGTGACCTTCGAGCCTCCGCATATCGCCCAGTTCGCGCAGGAGCTGATGCTGAGCGCGGACGGCCCGGGTGGCTCCTCCCAGACCGTGCTGCTCAGAGGACAAGGCGTCGAAGGAAAGCTGACCGCCACCCCCTCGGCGCTGTCCTTCGCGCGGACGGAGGTGGGGAGCAGCAGCAAGGCGGTGCAGGTGACGATCGTCAATTCGGGGACGGACACGCTCACCCTCAGCACCATCGCGGTGGCGGGGCCGTTCTCGGTGGTGCTTCCGGAGCTGCCGAAGGCGCTCACGCCGCGCGACGCCTTCACCATGGAGGTCACCTTCATCCCGGTCGAGGACGGCGCCGCGACCGGCGTGTTCCGTGTGTTCTCGAACGCGCCGTCGTCTCCCACGGTGGTGAAGCTGGACGGAGAGGGGCTCCAGGCCGTCGGCCGGATGGCGAGCGACGTGATGGAGTTCGGCGGCCAGCGGTTGGGGGGCCTGAGCGCGCCCCGGGAGCTCACGCTGTTCAACATGGGCAGTGAGTCGCTGAACGTGACGGCGGTGAACGTGAACGGTCCGTTCCAGGTCTCGGGGCTCAACGTGGGCACCAGCGTGCCGCCGCTCGGAAACCGCACGTTCCAGGTCAGCTACAAGCCCACCGAGGCCACCGCGGAGAACGGCGTGCTGGAGGTCCAGAGCAACGCGCCGAGCGCCGCCCAGGTGACGCTGCGGGGCACGGGGACCACGGCCTCGATGGAGACCTCCGTGACGGCGCTGACCTTCGGTTCCCAGTTCCTCGGGGAGGCCTCGCAGCGCGTCGTGGAGCTGCGCAACACCGGCACGAGCCCTGTCACCATCACGGGACTGGATCCGGTGGACGGGTTCTCCCTGTCGGGGCTCCCGCTGCCCCATGTCGTGGGGCCCGGCACCAGCCATCCCTTCTACGTCGTCTTCGAGCCGCCGCGGCCGGGCGACTACGCAGGGTCGCTCGCGGTGCGGCACGATGCGTCCTCCACGCCGCTGATGATCGCGGTGCAGGGGTCCGGCGTGGCGCAGGGGCTGACGGTGACGCCCGGAGCCATCGTGTTCGGCAACCAGCGGGTGGACGCCACCAGCCAGCCCCTGTCGTTGGAGCTCGTCAACACGGGCAACGTGCCCGTCACCGTGGAGGTGAAGTCCTCCGATGCCGCGTTCCGCGTGGACACGAGCGCGGTGAGCGGCGCCATCGCGGCCGGTGGCCGAGCCTCCATCCCGGTGACGTTCCATCCGACGCGCACGGGCACGGTGCGCGGCGAGGTCCGCGTGGTGCCGAGCGGTGGCGGACTTGGACCCACGGTCGTTCCCGTGGAGGGGATTGGCGAGGCCGTCACCGTGGAGGGCAGCGGCTGCGCGGTGGGCGGGAGCGGCGGGGTCTGGGTGCTGGCGGCGTGGATGCTGGCCAGGCGGAGGGCCCGGCGCGGTCAGCAGACCCGCTAGGCCCCCGGGCCCGGTGCGGCCAGAACCTGTCCGACTGTCGGACAGGTTTCCATGGGGCCGCGGCTGTCCGACTGTCGGACAGGTTTCCATGGGGCCGCGACTGTCCGGCTGTCCGACAGGTTTCCATGGGGCCGCGGCTGTCCGACTGTCGGACAGGTTTCCATGGGGCCGCGGCTGTCCGACTGTCGGACAGGTTTTCGCAGGGTGCCTCCGCCGGGGAGACCCTCCTGGACTCAGGGGGGAGGAGGCGCGGGGACGGTGCGGGCCGAAGTGGGCTCGCCCAGGATCAACAGAAGCTCCGCGCGGCGGTTCTCGCCCCGCCCTGCCGGCGTTCCGTTGGAGCCCGCGGGCCGGCGCGCACCGAGGCCTCGGGCATCCAACCGGTGGGCCGGGACGCCCTTTCGCACCAGGTAGTCGCGTACTGCTTCCGCCCGAGCGAGGGACAGGCGCTGATTGGATGCGGACGAACCCTCCGCGTCCGTGTGCCCTTCGATGACGACGCGCTCCACTTCCGGATGCTCCAATAGCACCCGCGCCACCTGATCCAGGACGCGAGAGCGGCCCGGCAGCGTCGTCGCGCCGACCTCGAAGAAGACCTGACCATGGAGGACGAGGCGCTCGCGGGTCAGGGAGACGAGCGAGTCACCCGTCTCCGGGCAGCCACCGTGCTCTCGGGTTCCCCGCTCGTGGATGCAGGCGTCCAACACGTCCACGACACCGTCGCCATCCGAGTCGGTCTCGGAGACAGGCTCGTCCTTGGTGGGCTCGGGAGGAGGAGGTTCTGAAGGCGTGGGTTCGGGTTCGAGCTGGGGGGCGGCGGGAGCACGCGGGAGCCCCTGGACCAGCTCGTAGACGATGTCCTCCGGGGGCGGAGGTGGCGGCTTGTCGAAGAGCAGGGCGAATCCCGCGAGCACCCGGTAGCGAGGCGCTCCCGGCTCCGCGCCCAGGCCCGCGCCGCCCAATGCGAAGAACTCCCAGGGCCGCGCCGGTGCGTAGCGCAGGCCGCCCAGCAGCTCACCGCTGGTGCGCTGTTGCCGCCACGAGTACGCACCGAGCGCCGACACCTCCGCGCGCAGGGCGTACCCTACGGTCAGCCCCACCCCGGCCCGCAGCTCGTTGCCCACGCCGTTGAGGCTGTCCACGCCAGAGTCCGTCGAGACGGCGCGACGCAGGAGCACGCCCACTTCCAGCGCCGGAGCCACGGGCCCCCAGCGCTTGCCCATCATGAGCCGCCCCTGACCCCGGACACCCTGGTCGCGAGCAAGCGCACCCGAGCCACCTACGGGCAATCGCACGTCCAGGTCGAGCGCCAGGTGGAAGGCCTCGGGAGCGGTGGCCCCCAGCAGCCCCAGTCGGGCAGCGAGCCGCGGCGCCCCCAGCCCGCTGCGTGACGGCGGGGAGAAGGACAGCACGGTGCTCACATCCGCGCCGCTCTGATGGATGACGCCAGGAAGCTGGGCCTGAAGCTCCAGCCAGGGCAGCACGCCGACGGCCAGCGACACCACACCGGTGGTCCGGGACAGGACGAGCGGGTATTCGTCCGGCCCGTTGCGGACCGTCAGCGCTCTCCGCTGGTAGTGCGCCAGCAGGGAGATCCGCAGCGCCCCAGGCGCCAGCAGCTCCCCGCTCCCCATCGTCAGGGGCCCCAGGCCCGGGTTCGGGTCCAGGCGCTCCAGGGAGAACGTGGGCAGGGGCGTGGCGTCCTGGGCACGCGCGGGGGTTGCGAGCAGCAGCAGCCCCAGCGCGGCCCCGCCAACTGCGCATCGGTGCAAGGCCGGACCCATGCGCGCATCATCCGTCAGGTCCCGCCCGGGCTGAAGGGGAATGGCGGCTGGACTCGCACCTGCGACTCCCCTCCCCTCCTTACGGAAAGACGCTCATCTTCTTCCAATGCCGCGATGGCTCCGCCGGATAGCTGTGACCCGTTCGAGGACGACGGCTGGTGTCCCGTCTCCAGCAACAAGATCACCTGCTTCAACGGAGTCCAGATGGATGCCCACTGGACTCCGGACGGTTGGTGCATCAACGCGGACGTCTGCAGGAACTACGGCGGCCCCTGGGGCTGCCCGGAATGGTGAGCGCCATGAAACGACAGACACTCGCACTGGCCTTCAGCGTGGGGATGTTGCTTGCCGGTTGTGGACCGGAGGCCGTGCCCACCACGGAGACCGAAACGACCGAGGACCGGGTGCACGCCATGGCACCGCCGGACAGCTGCGACCCGAATGTTGATTTCGGCTGGTGCCGTATCACCACTGACCGGGTCCGCTGCGCGAATGGCTTCTACATGTATGCCTATTCGACGCCTGACGGCTGGTGCATCCGTTACGACGCCTGTAACAGCCAGGGCGGCCCGTACGTCTGCGGTCTGCAATGAAGTCCTCCTCCCTGCCCTCGCATGGGGGGCAGGGAGGTCCCATCGACTGACTACTTCCCGCCGCGCTGAGCCGCCTCCAGCGTGTTCTTCATCAGCATCGCAATGGTCATCGGACCCACGCCGCCCGGCACCGGCGTGATGAACGAAGCCCTCTCCGCCGCGGCGGCGAACTCCACGTCCCCCACCAGCTTCCCATCCGCCTTGCGGTTCATGCCCACGTCAATCACCACCGCGCCGGGCTTGATCCACGCGCCCTTCACCAGCTCCGGCACGCCCACCGCCACCACCAGGATGTCCGCCTGGGCCACCTCCGACGGCAGGTCGCTCTTACGGTGGCACACCGTCACCGTCGCGTCCTTCTGCAGCAGCATCAGCGCCTGCGGCTTGCCCACGATGTTGCTGCGGCCCACCACCACCGCGCGCTTGCCCGCCGGATTGCATCCCACCTCTTCCAACAGCCGCATCACCCCATAGGGCGTGCACGCCCGCGTCGCCGGCCGTCCCAGCAGCAGGTTGCCCGCGTTCATCGGGTGGAAGCCGTCCGCGTCCTTCTCCGGCTTCACCGCCGCGATGATGGCGTCCGCGTCGATGTGCTTGGGCAACGGCAGCTGCACCAGGATGCCGTGCACGGCCGGGTCCTCGTTCAGCCGGTGCACCAGCGCCAGGAGCGCGTCCTGGGTGATGTTCTCATCCGGGTGGTGCTCCCAGGAGTTGAAGCCCACCTCCTCGGCGGCCTTCTTCTTCCCCGTCACATAAATCTTGGACGCCGGGTCCTCACCCACGCGCACCACGGCGAGCCCCGGGGTGATGCCGCGCTCGGCCTTCAGGCGCGTCACCTCCTCCTTGATCTCCGCCCGCACGCGCGCCGCCACTGCCTTGCCGTCAATCAACTGAGCCGTCATGAGAGCCACCTTATGCAAGACTGGCCCGGCACAAGGGAGCGAAGCGAAGGCATGGGCGCGGGAAAAGTTCTCGGGGCGATGTTGGGTCTCATGGCCGGTCTCCTCATGGGAGGGCCCTGGGCCATCGTGCTCTCCCTCATCCTGGGCACGGCCCTGGGCCACTACTTCGACGAACAGAACGCCGCGCCCCCGGACTTCCCCGAAATCTTCAGCGACTTCCCCGTCACCTTCGAGCCGCCTCCCAAGCCGGCCCCCCTCCCCCAGGGCCCGGGCGAGTTCCCCATCGTCCAGACCCCGGACGAGGACCCGCTCGACCGCGACATCACCGCCCTCTTCGTGGACGTGGCCCGCGCCGACGGCGACATGCGCCGCGAGGAGGTCCGCGAGGTCCGCCGCTACTTCGAGGAGGTCCTCCGCGCCGACGCCCACACCGTCCAGGCCGTGCGCCGCTACCTCAAGG
>NZ_RAWC01000177.1:0-19368 GCF_003611685.1 Corallococcus sp. CA049B
CGGTTACATTGGGTCCTTCAGTTACCGATTCACCGCGCGTCTTGGGTCGCCGCGCCATTTCCGTTACAAGCCGCCGCCATGTTCAACGTCATCAACGTCTCCAAGGCCTATGGGCCCAAGAAGCTGTTCGAGGAGGTCAACGTCGCCTTCTCGCCGGGCCGCCGCTACGGCCTGACCGGTCCGAACGGGGCCGGCAAGTCCACGTTCATGAAGATCCTCGCGGGAGACGAGGAGCAGGACACGGGCGAGATCATCCGCCCCCGCAAGCTGGGCATCCTGCGCCAGGACCACTTCCGCTATGAGAACGACCGCGTCATCGACGTGGTGTTGATGGGCAACCGCCACCTGTGGGCGGCGATGGACGAGAAGAACAAGCTGCTCGCCAAGCCGGACATCACCGAGGAGGACGGCAACCGGCTGGGTGAGCTGGAAGGCGTCATCGCGGAAGAGGACGGCTACTCGGCGGAGAGCGACGCGGCCACGCTGCTGGCCGGCCTGGGCATCGAGGAGTCCTTCCACGAAGAGCCCATGCGGCAGCTGACGGGCGGCCTGAAGCTGCGCGTGCTGCTCGCGCAGGCGCTGTTCGGCAAGCCGGAGGGGCTGCTGCTCGACGAGCCCACGAACAACCTGGACATCGATTCCATCCGCTGGCTGGAGAACTTCCTGCATGTGTACGAGGGCGTGCTGATCACCATCAGCCACGACCGGCACTTCCTGAACTCCATCTGCACGCACATCGCGGACATCGATTACGAGACCATCATCCAGTACACGGGTGGTTACGACGACATGGTCCGGCAGAAGTCGCAGCTGCGGACCCGGGTCGAGTCCGAGACGGCGGAGAAGAAGAAGAAGATCGCCCAGCTGCAGGACTTCGTGGCGCGCTTCCACGCCGGTACGCGCGCGTCGCAGGTGCAGAGCCGCATCAAGCAGATCGACAAGCTGAAGACGGAGGACTTGAAGCGCTCGAACATCGCGCGGCCGTTCATCCGGTTCGACCAGAAGGTGGTGAGCGGTCGTCAGACGCTGATGTTCGAGGGGCTGAAGAAGTCCTTCGACGGGCAGCAGGTCATCAAGCCGTTCACGGGTCTGGTCTGCAAAGGCGAGCGCATCTGCGTGATTGGCCGCAACGCCGTGGGCAAGTCCACGCTGGTGAAGATGCTGGCCGGGCAGCTGGAGCCGGACGCGGGGACCATCACCTGGGGCCACCAGGCGACGGTGGGCTACCTGCCGCAGGACCACCACGGCGTCATCCACAAGGGGACGACGTGCTTCGGCTACCTGCGGGAGATCAGCGAGAAGCTGACGAACGAGGAGATTTCCGGAGTGTTGGGCCGGATGCTCTTCTCGGGTGAGGAGCGGATGAAGGCGACGGACACGCTCTCCGGTGGTGAGACGGTGCGCGTGCTGTTGTCCAAGCTGATGATCACCCAGGACAACGTGTTGATCCTGGACGAGCCGACGAACCACCTGGACCTGGAGTCCATCGCGGCGCTGGCGGAAGGCCTGTCGAAGTTCGACGGCACGGTCATCTGCGTGACCCACGACCAGGAGCTCATCTCCGAGGTCGCGACCCGCATCTGGAGCCTGGAGGCGGGCAAGGAAGTGCTCGACTTCAACGGGCCCTACTCCGAGTTCATGGAGAAGCACGCGGACGCGGCGCTCAAGCGCCGGTAGTCAGCACAGCAAGACGAGGCAGTGCGAACGCCGCCCGTTTCCGGTCCTCCGGAAGCGAGGCGGCGTTTTCGTGGGTGGACCCGCACAGCCGGACGCAACTCAATCGGGCATATCTGTTACGCATTCAGCGCAGACTTGATGACATACAAATCAACAACATCAAGCCCACCAACACCCGCCAAATCCATAGAACCCAACCTTGCCATCGCCTCGCTTTTCCCAGTCACAATTCCAATGTACGGCTGAAGACGTTCAGCTAGCGGGATTGGGATTCCGGCCTCATCAAGCTCCTTCATCCACTGCGGGCGAAACCAGTTCTCCAAGGAAGAAACAAACAAGCCATACGAAACCTGCGCTTCCGGCTTAGCGTGCGCGACAAGAGCCTCGATCGCCGCAACCGCACGCGGGAAAGCAAACTCACAGGCCTGCAAAAACTGAAATGCAGCATCAAGCCCCTTCTCCCTGTCTTCCGGATGAAACGTCCTCACAAACCACTCCAAGAACGAACGAAACTGCCTTAGTTTCTGCAACTGATTCCACGCCCAAGCTACTTGCGCACCAGTATGAAGCCCCGGTGGCTGCTTTCTCCCATGCACCACAACCAGCGCAAGCTCAGCAATTACCTTTTTCTGTTCGTAATCCGGAAGCCGCGCCCAGATAAGTTTTTCAGGTTCAACCCTAAGCACATCCTTCACTCGTTCAAAGACTTTAAGCAGCAACTCAACACCTATCGCACCATGCTCCCGCAGAATCGTCTCTGACAGGCCGGTCACCGCAGGCAGGTTTCGCTGACGTTCCTGCCCCGCAGGGGACAACGACTCTCTATCCACATTCATAACAAGGAAGTCTGTTGATCCACCTGGATCAGAAAAAACAGGAACATCAACACTTGTCTCAACTTCATCCGGAGGCTCATGGTAAAGATACGCATTTCCAATAAAATGACGCATCATTCGACCGACGCGGCCACGAATATTTGCAAATGAGAAGAAATCAAAATCGTCGCGATTTATCTTCTTGTCGTAAACAAACACATTGGCCGCCGATGTGTTAACACCCTCAATCAGCGTCGACGTGCAGATCAACACCTTAATCTGGCCTCGATCAAACAACTGAACAAACAACTGCCCTAATGCTCGCGGGATGCGGCCATGATGAACTACGACTCCATGCCTGCACCCATCCGCCACGACCCAGCCAGGGTGATAGTTACGCTCGATCCAGTCCCCAAATTGGCTTGACAGCTTCGACGGGTAACTAATTCCAGACTGAACAATCTCACCCATAATCTTCTCGGCCGACGGCGGCGAGGCGGTAAACACCAACGAACTCTGTGCTCCTACTGCGGCCACATCGGCCAAGAATGCGGCAAGACGCCCACTCGAGGTGCGCCTGTCAATAATATTCACAGTAACGGTTCTGTAGTCCGTTTTAATAAATCTGAAATTTCCGTTCCATTGCTGGCCAAGTTCTATCGCTTGAATATGAGGCCCTGCCATAAAGCACTGCCTCGCCCTAGGCAGTGCCCTGTAGAGCGCAAGATTTAGCGTTTCAAACCGAGCATCCTGTCGATCGGGATCGAGCTTATAAAACTCATCGACAAACAGCAGATCTATGTCGCCAACATCGTCACGTTGCAAGAATCTCTCTTGCGTGAGCACAAAAACAACCGAACGCCCCTCTTTTCTTGAGTCGCTCGCAGACGTCAAGACGTCGTAATCCGACCCAAACCTAGATATCAGCCGCCGCCTAGCCTCATCAATCAACGCAATAGTTGGAAGAATCATGACCACGGTGTGTGGGCGCGATCGAGCCAGCAGAGCATCAACTAACAAACTCTTTCCAAAACTGGTCGGCGCACTCAGGATTACATTGTCGCCGGCCAGCAGCCATAGAAGCACCTGCATCTGCTTCGAGTGCAGATAGACCTTCTCATGAAGATCGACGGCATGCGCCTCGATTACTGCTCGGGTCAGATGGCCAAAATTCGCTGGATCAATATAAGGGTAAAGGCCGCACTCCTCAGCCAAATACTCAATCGCGTCCTTGCACCCATCCGGCACCTGACCCACTCTTCGCGCCTCAAGCAGCCTTATAGCGATTTCGAGCGCCCCGTCTGACTCTCGGTCCGAATCACTCAAGTCAGAGCCAGCCATAAATATGGCGTCGAACACATCATCCGCCGTCAACTTTTCGGACGAACCCAGCTTCCGCAGCCGCTCAAGAATGCTCATAAGAATGGCACCAGCATCTTGTCGAAGCTATCCACAACATCTTTCTTTTTGCCAAGCGGGACAAAAATCAGCTGAAATCTGAAGGCCAAATTTCCTATCTTCTCAGCAAAATACCCCCTCAGATCGGCAACTTCCTTCGCCAACTGATTAACGTACGTATCCGAAACTTCATCAAACGCCTCTACAGATGCACTCTCATAGGCCACCAAGACCGGAAACACTGCCATCTTAAGAAGCTTGTCTCCAGATGTCTGAGACTTGAACAACTGCAATACAGCCTCTCTGTGCGGAATTCCCTGCCCGACGTGCCCCAACACCATTGTCTTCTCGGCAACAAGAAAGCTCGGAAGTATGTGACTCCGAATCGATTCAACCGCGTCGCGGATTGCTTTTTTAGCGTCGCCGTAGAACTTCGATTCACCAAGCCAGAGTTCAAACCCCTCTCCTCTTGACACGACATGAATTCCATCAAACCCCTTTACGGTGTCGTTCGATGAACTCTTAAGCAACAGTTTGCACAAGACAGGCACAGTCTTGAAGTGCAACACACAAGCCAGATGCAGCAACAACTCCCCCAACTCGCCTCGGCTTTCAGTCTTTTGCGTATTGTAGATATGTGCGGCGGCTAGCCGTAGCATCTCAACGAAGTTGTGCGTTCCAAACGAAAGCTGGTGCTCTTGATTGAGCGCCGCATAAGGCAGCCACTGGAACAAGTGGTCTGCAAGTCGAGCACTTCGCCACAATCCTCCCTCATACCCAGCACACAAACCAGTTAGAGGGAAAGGAAGATCGAGATGTTCGACTCTCACTTCCAAGAATGGATCAGGATACTTTACCGGCATGAGATAGCCATTCCAGGCAAACAAATCCCGCCAAACACAGCATCTGCCGTTGTGCGGGAGCAATAGTTTCCAAAACAAAATCCTGGATATGCCGGAACGCTGAAAACGCCGCTAACCAATAAGCAACAGACTCTATTTTCGGCACAGACCATATGGGCGAGTTCCCCAAGAAGCTAACCACACTATGCGTTCCGGCGGCCAAGGCTGGAGCGAAGGATATCGGCACACCTGAATGAGGAGTTCCGATGGCTCAGTTCTCCCCTATGCTCTCTTTCTGCGCGCAGTTCGGCAAGGCCTACAAAATCCTGTTCGTTCTGCTAGCGTTGGTCCCACTCCGCACTGACCCAGGTCCTATTCTGGCAGACCAGTTCGTGGGTACATGAAGCAGTGAGCGCATCGCTGGTCCTCAACTCCGAAGTGAATTGATTTTGGACCGGAATGGAGGCGTTTGGCGCGCGCCCATTGCGAGCTTCAATATTCGGCCCGGGTCCAAGATCCCAGAAGCCGGACGCGACAGGGCGCGAGACGTCAGTGGGTATGATGCACGGCTATGTATCCGACACGCCGTCTTCTGGCCCGTGGACAGTGGTTATTCGATCTCAGACCGCATCGGCTCATCGTCTTCCACGGTGCCGAAGGCGTGCGCCGGGAGGTCAGCGGAGACGTTCCGAATCCTCCGTCCGCGCCCGTGGTGCTCGCCGCGCTCGACGAGGCAAAGGACATCTGGGTGGGAGGCGGGGATCGGCGAGTCTTCTCCGTGGGTGCCGGCGCGAGCGCTCCCGCCCAGGCCTTTCCGCGGGAGTGCTTCGATCTCACCTCCGATGGGGACCGGCTCGTTGGAACGGTAGTGGACGGCGCGCTCAAGCTGACCACCCTCTTCACGACCGATGAGTCCGGGCAGCGATGGGAGCCCATGACCTTGCCCAAGCCCGTGACCGCAACGCACGGATATGGGTACTCCGAGGGGCGCCCTCCCCGTCAGTCCCCGGATGGAGCGGTCCTCGATACGAGCCCATTTGGCATCACCGTCGTGGAGAAGGGCCGGGGCCGCGTCTACGTGCTCCGCGCGGGGGCGGCTCAACCGGAGGGAGCGCTCCAGGTGGAGCCGGGCCATGAGCAAGACATCTGGCGAGCCCAGGCCACTCCACACGGCGTGCTCCTCCTGCTCGTCATCAACTACCGCCAGACAGCGCTCCTCCACTTCGCGCTCGACGGCACCCTGCTCGGCTCCATCCCGGAACAGGATGGTGATGACGATGAGGAAGAGGAACAAACCTGGGGCGGTGCCGGTGTGTGTGTCCTCGACGCGGACCGGGCGCTCCTCTTTGTCCAGGACAAGATCCTCCTGGTGTCCCTGCCCGGGCTCCAGGTGCTGGAAACGCTCGCGGGGGAGTGGCCCCACTTCGTGTCCGTGACGCCCGCGGGGCCTGACCGGTGGTGGGTGGGCGCCGAGGACAGTGACGCGCTCTTCCTGCTCACCGCCGAGCCTGGACACCCCTTGCACCTCCATGCCTCGAACCGTCCGGTGAGCCCGGGCGCGCCGCTCATGCACGTGGGCTACAAGACTCCCGCGATCCACTGGACCGAGCACTCCTCGGCGCCGCTGACCGTGTCCGCGCCCGTGACCGAGACCTAGCGGGCGGTGGTGCGCAATGACGGGACCGCGTGTGAGGCGGTGCGGATCCGCGTGTCCGGAGTGCTCGTCGGCGCTCGCGTGGTGGACGTGAGCGTGCGGTATCGCGGCCAGCCCCTCCCTATGGTGGAGGAGCAGCGCGTGAACGTCGTGGGGGTTATCGCCGGACTGGAGGGAGGGGCCACCGCGGAGCTGGAGGTGACCTTCAAGCCCCGGAGCGAGGGCTCAGGACCGCTGACCATCACTGTCGAGCCATGCACCTGGCAGTCGCAGGGCAAAGAGTGGCAGTGGGACAAAGAGGAGTCTCGCGTCCTCGCGGTGACGGGCCATCCGGCATCCGCCCAGTTCCCGCTCACGGTGGAGTAGCGCGAACCGCGCTCCCCGTCTTCGATCAGCTCATGACGGGCGAGGGCTGGAATCGTCGCTCGCGGTGACCTGCTGGACGAACTGGGCCAGCTGCCGCGAGGTCACCGGCTCCCCCTCCGAGAGGATGAAGTCCTCCAGGTCCTTCCGGAACGCGTGGCAATCCGGGTAGCGCTGCTCCCGCTCCTTCGCGAGCGCCCGGGCGAGGATGGCTCGAAGGGCATCGGGCAGGTCTGGCCGGTGCTGCTCGGCGGGCACGAGGGGCTCGAACAAGGCGGCCTTAAACAAGCCCCCGTCGGGCGTGGAATCAAAGGGCCTGCGCGTGGTGAGCAACTCGTAGAGCGCCACACCGAGCGCGTATACGTCCACCCGCCGATCCACCGGCACGCCCCTGGCCTCCTCGGTCGCCATGTACCTGTACTTGCTCAGGTTGGGGATGAGGTATCGGGGCTCCCATCGATCCCGGAAATCGTCGATGCCGAAGTCCACCACCTGGGTCGTCCCCTGGCGCGACAGGAGGATGTTGTACGGCCGGATGTGTCGGTGGATGAGCCTCAGCGGCTCGTGCGTTTCTGGGTCGGTGAGGTCGTGGGCATAGGCGAGCCCCTCGCAGGCTTGCGAGATGATGCGCGCGCACAGGGTCGCCGGCAGGGTCATCCGCTGGGCCGCCACGTGCTGGATCACCCTGCGCAGGCTGGGCCCATCGATGTGCTCCCTCGCGAGGAAGTACGTGCCGTCCGCCTTACCCACGTCGAAGACCTTCACGAGGTGCGGGTGCGTGAGCCGGGCGGCGGCCCTCGCCGTGTCGAGGAAGATCTCCGGGAAATCCACCAGCTCGGCCATGTCCGTGCGGAGGCACTGGAGCACCAGCGTCTTCTCGATGCCCCGCGGGCCGGCGGCACTGGCCAGATAGTCCTCGATGATGCCTTCAGCGAGCAGGCGGATGCGCTGGTATTTACCGACGTGCGATGTCACGGGGCGTATGAATAGCAGACCAGGACCCGGTATCGCTTCCTGGGGCTTGTACCGCAGCCGCTCCCGCCGGCCCTGACCCTCGCTCAATCGCGGTCCGGCGCGCCCAGCGGGAAGAGCGGCCGGTACGGCCTCCCTCCATCCACCGCGCGGGCAACGGACGGACGCGCGAGCAACCTCGCGCGATAGGCGCGCAGTTGGGGACACGACTCGGGAATCCGGTGCGTCCAGTCCGCGTAGAACAGCGACGGCGCCGCCGCACAGTCCGCCAGCGTGAAGTCGTTGCCCACGGCCCAGGTCCGGCCCCCCAGCTGCCCTTCAATCCAGCCGTAGGCGCGCTCCAGCTTCTCCACCGCCAGCGTCATCCCGTCCTGGCGCTTCACCGGGTCCCCCGTCAGCGCTCCGTTCACTGCGTGCTGGACCATGTTCATGACGTGCAGGTCGAAGAAGCGGTCGAGGAACCGTACGTCCAGCGCTGCCATCGGATCCTCGGGCAGCAGGCACACCGGGCCGGGATGCTTCAGCTGGAGATACTCGATGATGATGCTCGTCTCGACGACCTGACGGTCACCGTCCACCAGCAGCGGGAACTTGCGCAGCGGCCAGCGGCGCAGCCATTCGGCTGAATGCTCCGGCGTCTCCGGGCTGATGCTCCGAAACTCGAAGGGCGTGCCGTTCTCATACAGCGCGATGAGCACCTTCTGCGTGTACGAGGAGAAATAGTGACCGTAGACCGCGAGCGACATCGTAAGACCCTTCCTTTTGACCACTTGCGTTTCGCAATGGGTTGAACCGTATTCAAACCACTTGCATACTGCAAGGAGCATGGCCATGCCGCAGACAGGGCGCTCCGGCTGCCCCATCAACCTGACGCTCGAACAGCTCGGCGACCGTTGGAGCCTGATCGTCATCCGCGACGTCATGTTCGGGAACCGGCGCAGCTACGGCGACCTGCTCTCGCAGAGCGAGGAAGGCATCGCCTCCAACATCCTCGCGGACCGGCTCAAGCGCCTGACCGCGTCCGGCCTGCTGTCGCGACGCCCGGATCCGAAGCACCAGCAGAAAGGCATCTACAGCCTCACGGAGGCGTCCATCCAGCTGGTGCCCCTGCTCGCGCACATGGGGGCCTGGGGCCGCCGGCACACACAGGTGAGCGAGGAGCTGTCGGTGCGCGCGGAGCTGCTCGAAAAGGGCGGCCCGCCGCTCTGGGACGCGTTCATGGAGGAGCTGCGCCACCTGCACCTGGACGCGCCTCGCCCTACCCGCTCGGTGTTCCGCGAGCTTCAGGCTGCCTATGAGAAGGCCGTCGCGCGCAAGGCCCGGGACTGAAGGTCCTGAAGCGGGTAGCGTTCACCGCGCTCATGAAAGTCCTCGGCGGTTGGATGTTCATCCTGATGTGCGCGCTGTGGCTCCCCGCCTGCGGTCCCTACGACTGCACCCCGGAGAACTGCGCGGACGGCTGCTGCTCCTCGTTCAACGAGTGCATCTCGTTCCGGAGCGACTCGGAATGCGGCCCCAATGGCAGCGCCTGTGCACCCTGCGCGGAAGGCAGTGTCTGCCGGCTCGACCAGCACACCTGCTACGTGGGCGTGATGCGCACCTATATCCAGCCCCGGTACGCCACCATCGCGGACGTCGACCCGGACACGGGCGAGGACTGGGACTCCGACGGCTCTCCTCCGGACGTCGTCGTGGAGATGAACTGCCCCTCCGCACCTGAACGCACCCGCACCGAGGAAGACGAGAGCTGGGACCCCGAATGGCGCACCGGCGGCTGCCAGGTCATCACGTCCAACCTGCTGCGCTACCCGCTCGAAATCTCCATCTTCGACAACGACGACTTCACCTTCGATGACGAGTTCGGCGGCCTCTCCTACCAGGTCACCCGCGCGGACCTGAACCGGGGCCGCATCGAGCTCTCCATCACGCCCATCGTGAAGACGCTCGTGTTCGACCTGAGCCACAACTACGCGCCGCAATGAGGCTGTAACCGCTCCCCCGCCCCCGGCGTAGTCCCGACCATGCGCGCCCACCTCCTGCCGCTCATGGTCCTGTTCGCCGCCGCCTGTGGTCCCTCCTCCTCCGTGGACGAGGGGCTCGGCGTCGTCCAGGGCATCGACACGTCCGAGACCGGCATCACCGCCTTCGTCCGCTCGGGCCAGTACACCTCCTGGCTCGCGGAGCCCTCGGTCCACGACACGCGCGCTCCGCACGGCAGCAAGGTCCGCGTGTTCTTCAACGACGTCGTCGCGCAGTCGCTTCGCGACGGCAACGCCACGCACCCCGTGGGCAGCATCCTGGTGAAGGAGCTCTTCGAGGACGACGGGAAGACGCTCCGGGGCCACGCGCTGGACGTGAAGGTCTCGGAAGGCCCCGGCAAGGACACGTGGATCTTCTACGAGGGCTTCGGCCCCGACTACACCCGGAACTACTACGGCCGCGCCCACTCGACCTGCCACGGCTGCCACTCGGACGGGGTGGACTACGTCACCTCCCCCCTGCCGTGAAAATGACGACGGGCGGCCCCCTTCCGAGGACCGCCCGCCGCTGAACGCCCTGTCTGCCCGGCCTACCGTGCCGCGGACTTGCGGCGCATCAGGAACACGCCCAGGCCCACGCCCGCGACCCACTTCGCCGCGGCGGCCAGCGGCGTCTTGCTCAGCGCCACCGGGCGGCTCTCGTACCGTGGCTGGGGCGGCACCGGACGGAAGTCCGTGGCGCCAGGGAGGCTCGCGCCCTGCTCCTCCGCCTCCGTCTTCGTCACGTTCGGTCCCGGCGCGTCCGGATCCCGCGAACCCGGCGCCTTCCCGTCCGGCGACTTGTGCTCGAGGATGCCGTTGATCTCCGCGCCCAGCAGCACGACCATGCAGGAGATCTGCATCCACAGCAGCATCACGATGACGCCGCCGATGGCGCCGTAGTTCACGTCGTACGAGCCGAAGTTCGCCACGTACTTCGAGAACCCCCACGAGGCGATCACCCAGATGACCACGCTCACCACCGACCCCGGCGTGATGAACTTGAACTTCTGCTTCACGTCCGGCAGCACGTAGTACAGCACCGCCAGCAGCAGCATCATCAGGATGCCCGCCACCGGCATGCGCAGCCACAGCACGATGCTGGTGAACGGCTCGCCCAGCCTGTTCGCGATCGCCGGCGTCACGATGGCGACGAGGGCCGCCAGCACCACCGTCACCGCCGTCCCCAGCGTCGTCAGCAGGGCGATGCCGCGCTTCTTCCAGAACGGACGCTTCTCCGTCACGCCGTAGACCGTGTTGAGCGCGTCCATCAGCGCCACCACACCGCCGGAGGCCGCCCAGATGGCGCCCACGCCACCGATCGTCAGCAACCCCACCGGATTGCTGCTCGCCAGCGCCTCCAGCCGCTCGCCCAGGATCTTCGTCACCTCCTGGGGCGCCACCTTCGACAGCTCCTGGATGAGCTGCTGCGCCTGGTGCGGATCAATCAACACACCGGCCAGTGACACGAGGAACAGCAGGAACGGGAACAGCGCCAGGATGGCGGAGAACGTCAGCGCGCCCGCGACGTTGCCCACGTTGTCGCGCCCCCACTCGTCCTTGAGGGACTTGAAGAACTCCTTCCAACTCATTCCCCTGCCGGGCAGGACCATGCGTCTCCTCCTTGGAGGAGATTGGGCATTCCATCCCCCGGCTGGCTTCCTCCCCCGGGGCGAGGCCTGCCCCCCTGCCTGCTCACCGCGCAGGAGGCACGGAATGACAAGCCCCCGCGCCACGCCTGCCCGGCCGCCCTTCGTGTCAGAAAACGGGCAGCACGGGCGCGTCCTTCAGCAGGGGCGCGCGCTGATCCTTCCCGGAAAGCAGGGGCTCCTTCACGGGCCAGGGAATGGCCAGGTCCGGATCATTCCAGGCAACGCTCCGCTCGGACTCCGGGGAGTACAGCGCGGTGCACTTGTAGAAGAAGTCCGCCGAGTCGCTCACCACGCAGAACCCGTGCGCGAAGCCCGGGGGCACCCAGAGCTGGTGCTTGTTCTCGCCCGTCAGCTCCGCGGCCACCCAGCGGCCGAACGTGGGCGACCCCTTGCGGATGTCCACCGCCACGTCCCACACCGCGCCCGCCAGGCACTGCACCAGCTTGCCCTGCGCGTTGGGCTCCTGGAAGTGCAGCCCTCGCAGCGTGCCCTTCACCGAGCGCGACAGGTTGTCCTGCACGAACGGACCGACCACGCCCACGTCCGCGTAGCGCTTCGCGTGGAAGGACTCGAGGAAGAAGCCCCGGTCGTCGCCGAACACCTTCGGCTCGATGAGCAGGACATCCGGAATCGCCAGCGGGGTCACCTTCACGACACCGCCCCCCGCTTCTCCACCAGGTCCAACAGGTACTGGCCGTACTCGTTCTTGCGCATGGGCTCCGCCAGCGCCGTCAGCCGCTGCTCGTCGATGTAGCCCATGCGGAAGGCGATCTCCTCCGGACAGGCCACCTTGAGGCCCTGACGGCGCTCGATGATCTCGATGTAGTTGGAGGCCTGCATCAGCGACTCGTGCGTGCCGGTGTCCAGCCACGCGTAGCCACGTCCCATCAGCTCCACGTTGAGCTGGCCGCGGCGCAGGTACTCGGCGTTGACGTCGGTGATTTCATACTCGCCGCGCTTGCCCGGCTTGAGGTTCGCCGCGATGTCGATGACCTGGTTGTCGTAGAAGTACAGACCGGTGACGGCGTAGTGCGACTTGGGCTTCGCCGGCTTCTCCTCGATGCTGACGGCCTTGTGCTGGGCGTTGAGCTCCACCACGCCGTAGCGCTCCGGATCCTTCACGTAGTAGCCGAACACCGTGGCGCCCTGCGTCCGCTTCGACGCGCGCTGGGTGAGCTCCCCCATGCCGTGGCCGTAGAAGATGTTGTCCCCCAGGATGAGCGACACGGGGTCGTTCCCCACGAAGTCCCGGCCGATGACGAACGCCTGCGCCAGGCCCTCCGGACGCGGCTGCTCGGCGTACTGGAAGCGCACGCCCCACTGCTCTCCGTCGCCCAACAGCTCGCGGAAGCGCGGCAGGTCCTGCGGCGTGGAGATGATGAGGATCTCCCGGATGCCCGCCAGCATCAGCGTCGTCAGCGGGTAGTAGATCATCGGCTTGTCGTAGACGGGCAACAGCTGCTTGCTCACCACGCGCGTCAGCGGGTACAGGCGCGTGCCCGAACCCCCGGCCAGAACGATTCCCTTCATGCGTTCTCCCCTGTGTTCCACGGCCCGGCCGCGAAACGGATGCGCGCGGCCCTGCCGCCACGCGCTCGATGCTCAACCGGCGCGGTGCGCCTTCCAGGCCGCGTGGAAGCGCGCCAGGGACTCCGCCAGCTCCAGCGGTTGGGCCTTCAGCTCCGCGCGCACCTTGTCCGTCTTGAGGCCGCTGCGCAGCGGACGGGGGCTTGCCAGCTTCAGGTCCGCCATCCGCGTGGGCGTGATCAGCGACGCGTCGAAGCCGAACACCTCGCAGAGCGCCCGGCCAAAGCCCACCCGGTCGATGACCGTGCCGCCGCAGGTGTTCCACACCCCGCCGAGCCGCCGCTCACCCAGCTCCACCAGCATGGCGGCCACGCTGTCCGCGAAGCTGGGGGACACCACCTGGTCCTCGAAGAGCTTCACGGGCTGGCCCTTCTCCAGGGCCCCCACCAGCCACGCTCCGAAGTTGGGACGCCCCGCCGCGGGCCAGCCGTACACCACCGCGGTGCGCGCGATGGCACAGCCCGGCGCGAAGACGCGCGCGGCCTGCTCGGCCATGTGCTTGGTCAGCGCGTAGACGCCGCGCGGGTTGGGCAGCGCGTCCTCGGAGTACGGCCCCGCGTCCCCGTCGAAGACGTAGTCCGTGGAGACGTGCACCAGGTGCGCGCCCGCGAGCTTCGCCGCCCGGGCCACCGCCGCCGTGGCGTGGACGTTCGCCGCGTAGGCCGCGTCCGGGTCCTTCTCACACGCGTCCACCTCCGTCATGGAGGCGGGGTGGATGAGGGCCTCCGGACGGGCCTGGGCGATGGCCGCGGCCACGTCCTGCTCGCGCGTGAGGTCCACCTCCACGTAGCCGTGCGTGCCGCCCGTGCGCCGGGGACCGCGCCCCAGCCCGACCACTTCGTGGCCGCGTTCGGTCAGCTGCGCGCAGACGCGGCTGCCCACCAGACCGTTGGCCCCCGTGACGAGAAAGCGCATGACGCTAACCCCGCCCCTGCAGACGGGCCTTGTACTGGGTGTCGAAGTACTGGCGGTAGGCGCCGCTGGTGACGCGCTCCCACCAGGCGCGGTTCTCCACGTACCAGGTCACCGTCTCCGCCAGCCCCTGCTCGAAGGTGTGCTTCGGCTGATAGCCCAGCTCCGTGCGGATCTTCGTGGGGTCGATGGCGTAGCGGCGGTCATGGCCGGGCCGGTCCGCCACGTACTGGATGAGGGACTCGGGCTTCTTCAGGAGGCCCAGGATGCCCTTGACGATCTCGATGTTGCGGCGCTCGGAGCCGCCGCCGATGTTGTAGACCTCGCCCGCGCGGCCCTTCTCCAGCGCCACCAGCAGGCCCTGGCAGTGGTCGTCCACGTGGAGCCAGTCGCGCACGTTGGCGCCGTCGCCGTAGACGGGCAGCGGCTTGTCGTGCAGCGCGTTCACCACCATCAGCGGGATGAGCTTCTCCGGGAACTGGTAGCGGCCGTAGTTGTTCGAGCAGCGCGTCACCACCACGTCCATCTTGAACGTGTGGTGGTAGGCCAGCGCGACCAGGTCCGAGGACGTCTTGGAGGCGGAGTACGGGCTGGAGGGCTGGAGCGGAGAGGTCTCCGTGAAGGCGCCCGTGGGGCCCAGCGAGCCGTAGACCTCGTCGGTGGAGACCATCAGGAAGCGCTTCACGCCCCGGGCGCGGCAGGCCTCCAGCAGCTGCTGGGTGCCCAGCACGTTGGTGTGGATGAACACCTCCGGGCCCAGGATGGAGCGGTCCACGTGGCTCTCGGCCGCCAGGTGCATCACCGCGTCGATGCCGTGCTGGACGATGAGGTGCTCCACCAGCTCCCGGTTGGCGATGTCACCGCGCACGAAGACGTGCCGCGGGTCACCTTCCAGGTCGGCGAGGGTCTCGAGGTTGCCCGCGTACGTGAGCTTGTCGAGGTTGACGATCTTCCAGTCGGGCCGCTCGCGGCGGAGGTACTTCACCAGGTTGGAGCCGATGAAGCCGCAGCCCCCTGTCACCAGGACGTTCATTGACACGCCACCACTCGTACTTCGGGAGAAAGCGCCCTCCGTAGCGGAGGGACGGATCCCCGTCAAGGCACGCGCGCGCCCACTTGTGGCCGGTGCGGGCCAGGGGTAAATGCCTTGCCCAACGTGAGCCTCTGGAACAGCAAGCGAGGGACCGCGTCCTCGAGCGCCGGAGCGGTCCACCAGCTCGTACCGCGGCTGGCCTGGGGCGACGCCGTGGGCAACCAGGTGCGCTACCTGCGCGACCTCCTGCGCGGCTGGGGGTACGCGTCGGAGATCTACGCGGAGCAGTGGGACGAGGCGTGCCGGGACGACGTGCGCCCCGCGCTCGAATACGCGCGCGACGCGGGCCGGGACACGGCGCTGCTCGTCCACCACAGCTTCGAGTCGCGGCTGGTGCCGCTCGTCGCCAAGGCGAAGGGGCGCAAGGCGCTGCTGTACCACAACGTCACTCCCGAGCGGTTCTTCGAGGGGACGGACCGCCACGTCGCCCGCGGCTGCATGCTGGCGCGCGATGAGCTGCTCCAGCTGCGCGAGCACGTGACGCACGCCTGGGCGTACTCGCACTTCAGCGTGGAGGAGCTGTCCGCCGCGGGGTACCCGGACGCGAGCGTCCTGCCCTTCGCGGTGGACTGGAACGCCTTCGACGTGCCGCCGGACGCGGCCCTGCGCGAGCAGGTGGAGGATGGGTGCTCCAACGTGCTCTTCGTGGGCCGCACCGTGCCCAGCAAGCGGCTGGAGGACGTGCTGCGCGTCTTCACCGCCTACCAGCGCCTGTACCAGCCCAAGAGCCGGCTGCTGGTGGCGGGGACGCTCTACAGCAGCGCGCCCTACGACGCGTCCGTGCTGGCGCTGCGCGAGCAGCTGGGCCCGGACCGCGTGGTGTTCCTGGGGCGGGTGGACGCCGCCCAGCTGTCCGCGTGCTTCGCCTCCGCCACCGCGTACCTCTCCATGAGCCGCCACGAGGGCTTCGGCGTGCCGCTGCTGGAGGCCATGTACCGGGGCGTGCCGGTGGTGGCCTACGGCGCCGCGGCGGTGCCGGAGACCATGGGCGGCGCGGGCCTCACCACCCTGTCGGACGACCCCGCGCAGGTGGCGGGGCTGCTGGCGGTGCTGGAGCGCGACCCCGCCCTGCGCGCGCGGGTGGTGGAGGCGCAGCGCCAGCGGCTGGCCTCCCTAAACCAGCAGTCCGTGGCCCAGCGCGTGCGCGAGGCGCTCATGCCCTTCCTCCAGGGGGACGCGCCCCCTCCCCGCCCGTCCGCCGCGTCCGCCGTCACGGTCGTGTGCCCGGGCTTCGACGCCGCGCCGGATGCGCCCATGTCCCGGTTGGCGCGCGCGGTGGTGGACCGGCTGCCGGACGCGAGCCTGTGGACGGTGCGCCGGCGGGTGCTGCCCTTGCAGCTGGCCCCGGGTGAAGAGCGCGAGGGTGTGACGCGGGTGCGGCGCTTCACGCCGGACGAGCCCACCTTCGGGCTGGACGGGGTCAGCCCGCCGTCGTCGTCCCTGGAGACGGGTGTGCGGTGCGCCTCCGGGCCGTTGCTGTTCGCGGGCGCGGGTGAAGAGGTGGCCCGGCGCACGGTGTCGCGGCTGCCGGCGGACCTGCGCGTCGCGGGCGTCTGGGAGCCCCGCCGCGCGCCGGACGCAGGGGTCCGCCAGGTCCTGGGAAAGAGGCTGTGGGAGCTCACCCCGGGGCGCGACCTGACGTCGCTGGCGGCGGAGCTGGCAAGAGAGCTGGACGTGGGAGGACACCCGCATGCGCGCTGAGGACCTCATCACCGACGACCCCACCGTGGAGGCGGTGCTGGAGTCCCTGGAGCGGCTGCCCACGCCCGAGCCCGAGAAGGTGGAGGCGCTGCGCCGGCGCCTCGCCGCCACCCAGACCCAGGCCACCAGCGCCGCGTGGCCCCCGTTCCTGGAGGGCGCGCGGCTGAAGCGCGACGCGCGCTACGCGGATCCGCCCTCGTCCCACCGGCCCCTGGTGGGGCCCGCGCTGGTGATGGCCAAGCGCGCCTTCCGGCTGGCGTTCCAGCCCTTCATCAACGAGGCGCTCCGGCGGCAGGTGGAGTTCAACGAGGCCATCCTGGATGCGCTCGCGCTCATCCACGAGCACCAGCGCGTCCAGGCGCGCACGCAGTCCCTGTGGCGCCAGGAGGTGGAGCGCCAGTTGGAGCAGCTGACCTCGCGCGTGCCTCCGGCCCCGCCGGAGCCCTCGCCTGAGCCCGCCGGGGAGCCCGCTCAGGAGCCGCCGCGCCGTGCGCCCTCGCGGCGCCGTGGCCGCTAGCCCTGCTGTCGGACACGTGACGGGGGATGCGGGGAAGCGGTAGGGTGCCGCCCCCTATGTCCGCCCCCTCCTGTCCCGCCTGCGCTTCGCCCTCGCTCCAACCGTCCTTCCAGGGGCCCCGGCTGGACGTGGAGACCTGCGAGCGCTGTGGCCACCGCGTGGCGAGCCACCGCGCGCCGCGCAACACCGCCGACTACCACGCGCAATACGACAGCGGCGGCTTCATGGACTCGCTGCGCGTCACGCGCCAGCGCCAGGCCCGGCGCATCGTCGAGCGCCTGCGCCGCCACGTCCCCCAGCCCTCGCGGCTCCTGGACTTCGGTGCGGGCCGGGCCTGGTTCCTGGAGGGCTGCCGCGAGGCGGGCGTGCAGGAGCTGTCCGGCGCGGACATCTCCGAGCTGTCCGTCAACCTGATGCGCGACGCGGGCATCCCCGCCATGCGCCTGCCCCTTCCCGAGGGCGGACAGTGGCACCTGCCCCTCCAGGACCTGCCCTTCCGTCCGCGCATCCTCACGCTGCTGGACGTGGTGGAGCACTTCCCGGGCGCGCACCTGACGGACATGGTGCGCCACCTCGTCACGCAGCTGGCGCCCGAGCTGGAGTGGGTGGTTCTGAAGGTGCCGGTGGCCAGCGGCCTGCTCTACCGCGTCTCCCGCGCCATGGCCGGCGTGGCCTCGCCGGGGCTGTTCGAGCAGCTCTACCAGGCGGGCACCTTTCCTCCGCACGAGAGCTACTTCACCCATGACTCCATGAAGGCCTTCCTCCCACGCGTGGGCCTGGAGCTCGTGGACGCCTTCGGGGATCTGGACTTCGAGGCCGACAGCCTGGCGGACCGGGCACACGCGCTGAAGCGGCTCCCCCGGCCGCTCGTCTCCCTGGCCGGCCAGGGGCTGGGCGCGGTGGCCCGGGGCCTGAGCCTGGAGGATGCGGGTATCTTCATCGCGCGCGTGAGCGGGAACCGGGCGTAGCGGGTTGTTCCCGCGTGCCGTGAAACGATAGAAGGCCCGGAAGACGCAGGAGGGGGCTGAATGGACACCCGACAGGGCCTCATCGTGTTGCTGGCCTTCAACGAAGAGGAGTGCATCGGCTCGACGGTGGCGGAGCTGCGCGAAGCGCTGCCGGAGTTCGACGTGCTCGTCGTGGACGACGGCTCCCGCGACGCCACGGCGCAGCGCGCGCGGGAGGGCGGTGCGCGGGTGCTCAGCCATCCCTTCAACCTGGGCGTCGCCGCGGGCGAGGCCAGCGGCCTGCTGTTCGCGTCCCGCAACGGGTACGAGCACGTCATCCGCATGGACGGCGACGGCCAGCATGATCCGGCGTCCGTGCCCGCGCTGCGCGAGGCGCTCCAGTCGGGCGTGGAGCTGGTCATCGGCAGCCGCTTCGCGGGCGTCACCAGCTTCCGCTCCACGTGGCTGCGCCGCTTCGGAAACCGGTTCCTCGCGGGGCTCCTGTCCTCGCTGAGCCGCCACCGCATCACCGACCCCACCTCCGGCTTCCGGGGCTTCGGTCCGCAGGCGATCCGCTTCTTCGCGCGCGTCCACCCGCACGACTACCCGGAGCCGGAGAGCGTGCTGATGGCGGCGCGGCAGGGCTTCGCCATCGCGGAGGTGCCGGTGCGCATGCGGCCGCGCCTCACCGGCACCAGCTCGCTGACGCCGTGGAAGTCGGCCTTCTACATGGCGAAGGTGTCCTTCGCCCTGCTCATGGAGCGGGTCCGTCCCGTCTGATTCCCATGTTTCGCTCCAGCCTCATTGGCGTGGCCTTCGCGGCCGCCTTCGCCTTCAGCGTCCTGTGGTCGGCCCGGGGCCGGCGCACCAGCGAGCGGCACACCTTCGCGTGGCTGCTGGTGGCGGTGGCCATCGGGGGCCTGTCGCTGTGGCGCCACGGCATCGACGCGCTGGCGACGGCGATGGGCATCTACTACGCCCCGTCCGCCCTCTTCTTCATCGCCCTGTCGTGCCTCATGTGGCTGGTGTACCGGCTGAGCCTCCAGGTGGCCGACCAGCGCCAGCAGCTCAAGCGGCTGGCCCAGGAGGTCGCCCTGCTCGCCTCCGCGGAGGCCGAGCGCGCCGCGCGTGGGCAGCCCCGTCCTGAAGCCCTCTCCCCCGCCGTCGCCGCCCGGCGCGACTCGCACGCCGTCTGAGGGCCCACCGGGCCCCCCCCGTCC
>NZ_RAWC01000178.1:0-19273 GCF_003611685.1 Corallococcus sp. CA049B
GGACGGGCGGCCTTCAGGTCTGCAGGTTCATGGACAGCGAGCGGCCGGCCGCGAAGCGGGGCTCCGCCTGGAGCTTCTCCAGGACGCGGTCCGAGGCGACGAGCGTCACCTGGGGCAGCAGGCCCGGCTCGCTCATCCACTTCACCGCGCCCAGCAGGTGCTGGGCCTTGATGAACTCCAGGACGGCGCCGTGGAAGGCCTTGCCCTCCTCGCGCCACCCCTGGGCCAGCTCCGCCCGGCCCCGCTGCTCCACCGGTTGGGGGGCCTTGGAGGCCCTTGCCGCGCGCCGCTTCGGGGACTGCTCTTCACGGGGCAGGACGATGATTTCGATGAACATCTCTGCACCCTCCTGAAGGCAAGAACAGCGAAGTGGCGCGGACTATCGCACGAAGCTGCGTCGTCCTGCCGCCGTGCGCCCGCGCTTTTGTGGAAGTCGCTGCCGCTTTCACGACTTCCCGGGCGCAGCCGCCTTGACATGCGTGAATTGCAGCTCTGATGGTCATGGGAGCGCGCGGTGTTGAACGACACCCGACACGCCAACCACGCGAGGCAGACCATGGAACTGCACCACGGCCGCATGTTCGACCACGTCCACCTCCAGGTCCGGGACCTGGAGGCGAGCAAGCGCTTCTACCGCGCGGTGCTGGAGGTGATGGGCATCCCGGTCTTCAACGAGAGCGAGCGGCACCTGGCCGCGGACGAGCTGTTCCTCAGCAACGACCGCGAGCCCACCGCGCGCGTGCACCTGGCCTTCCAGGCGAAGGACCGGGAGATGGTGCACCGCTTCCACCAGGCGGCGGTGGCCGCGGGCGGCCGTGACAACGGCGCGCCCGGCGAGCGCTCCTACCATCCGGGCTACTACGCGGCCTTCGTGTTGGATCCGGACGGCAACAACATCGAGATGGTCCACCACGGGCCCGCGAAGCGCTCGGCGCCGTCCGTCGTGTACACGTGGTGAAGCCGTGAAAAGGCACGGGGGCCCCCGGCGTGGACCGGGAGCCCCCATGTCACTGCCGGGATGACTAGCGCGCCGTCACGGTCCGGCCGCGCACCTGCTTCGCGGACGGGGCGGTGGGGTTGGCGGCCACCGCGGACGCGACGTTGAAGACCAGGTCGTCGCGGTCGTTGTACGTCCCGGACACGCAGGCGCTGGTGGCGGTGCTGCTGAAGCGGAACTGCGCGCGCACGGCGTGGTTGCCGGTGGTGCTGCCCACGGTGACGGGGAAGGAGAACGTCTTCACCCCCACCGCGGTGCAGGCCTGACCGGTGCTGATGGCGGTCCACGACGGCGTGGTGGTGTTCGTCGTGTAGTACAGGTCCAGCTGGTCGCTGGTGCCGTAGCACCACACCGTCACGTCCACCGTGAGCTGCTTGCCCGGGGTGATGGTGCCCTGGTCCACCGTCTTGAGCACGATGCGGTCGATGCTCTCATCCGAGTGGTAGGTGCCGCTGGAGCCGTCCGCGCAGGTGCCGCCCAGGGTGTTGGGCTGGTTGGGCTCCGCGCCGCCGGACAGCGTACCGCGGCCATTGACGAGCGTGGGGCCGGTGTCGCAGCCGCACACGGAGCCGCAGGCCGGGGTGCGCAGGCTTGCGTTGTACGTGGCCACGGTGGGCGTGCACACGTTGGTGGTGGTGAAGCTGAAGGCGGTGCTGTACGGGCTCGCGCCGCAGCTGTCGGTGGCCCGCGCGCGCCAGTAGTACGCCGTCAGGTTGGACAGGCCCGGCGTCACGTTCCACGCGCTGGAGGACAGGCCGGTGGCGCCGCGCACCACGTTGGTGAACGCGCTGTCGGTGGCCACCTGCACGTCGTACCCGGACGCGCTCGTCACGTCGGACCAGTCCAGGGCCGGCGTCAGCGCGACGCCCGTGGCGGCGTTGGCGGGGGCCGTCAGGGTGGGGGCCGCCAGGGTGACGCAGCCGCGCGTGGTGAAGCTGCGCGTCGCGCTCCAGGAGCTGGTGCCACCGCACGAGTTGAGCGCCCGCACGCGCCAGTAGTAGGCGGTGCTCGCCGTCAGGCCCGGGGACACCGTCCAGGCGCTGGCCACGAGCGAGTTGGCGCTGCGCACCACGTTGGTGAAAGCGCTGTCGGTGGCCACCTGGACCTCGTAGCCGGACACGCCCGTCACGTCCGCCCAGTCCAGCGCCGCGAGCAGCTCCACGCCGGTGGCGCCGGAGGCGGGGGTGGACAGCGTGGGCGCGCCGGGCGCCGCGCAGGTGGGCGTGGTGCAGGTGCAGGTGGACGCCGGGCCGAAGCACGCGTTGCTGCTCGCGGGCACGACCGAGTAGCAGTACTGGCGGCCGTTGGCGACCTCCGCGTCCGTGTAGCTGGTGCCGGTGACGGTGGCCACGCGCGCCTTGCCGAAGTCACAGCCCGCGAAGCCCTCCGTCTTCATCACCCAGTACTGGCTGGCGCCCGCGGAGGCCGTCCACGACAGGCCCACCTGGCTGTCGCCCGGGGTGGCCGTGGTGGTGGGGGCCGCGGTGGGGGCCGCCGAGCAGCCGCCGTTGGTGGGCGCGGGCGTGGAGCAGGCGATGTTGTGGCGGTTGTACGCGGCGTAGATGGCCGTCATGTGCGGCGTGCCGTCCGCCAGGTTGCCGTTGTCGTCGTCCGCGGCCAGCCACTGCATGTAGCCGTTCGTCGCGCCGCAGCCGTCGGACGTGCCGGCGGTGCAGTTGCAGGCGTGCCACGTGCCGATGTTGCCGGAGCCCTGGTAGAAGAGCTTGTTGCCCAGGAGGAACGCGTCGTTGGAGTCGTAGTTGAAGGGCGCCGCCGTCAGGTCGCGCGTCACCAGGTCCCACGCCGCCTGGCGCACGGGGGACGCGGCGCAGTGCACCTGCTTGCTGCACGGGCCGGAGCCAGACGAGCACATCTTGCAGGTGAAGTTCTGCGGGGTGGCCGGGATGTTCGGCACGCTCGCCGCCCAGTCCGCGTCGCGCACGCCCGAGCAGCGCGTGTTGCACCAGGACTGGCCCGCGACCTGCGCCTCCTGCTGGTTGTAGCCCGTGCCGTCCGGCGTCAGCCCGCAGCCCGTGTTCGTCGTCTGGAAGAAGCCGTAGCCCACGCAGGACGTCTGCAGGCGCAGGATGCCCGCGATGTCCGCGTAGCCCTCGCTGGAGTTGGAGAGCGAGCCGTTGGCGTCGTAGTTGTCCATGCCGTGGCCCCACTCGTGGTCGAACACCGCGCCAATCTCACCGGTGTTCCGGCAGCCGCCTCCGGACTTGTAGAAGTTCACGCTGCTGCCGTTCCAGAAGGCGTTGCAGGTGCTGTTCAGGTTCACGTTGGACGTGAGCTGGCCCTGCAGCCAGGTGTTGCTGGGCAGCCAGCCGCGGGCCACCTCCTTGATCTTGTTCAGCTCGTAGAAGCTGGAGCGCGCCGCCGGCGTGTTGCCCGGGGACGTGCCCGCGGGCACCGTGCAGTCGTGGTCGTTGTTCACGCCGCCCAGGTCCAGGCTGCCCGTGGCGGAGCTGACGTTGATGGCGCCGCAGCTGTCGGCGATCTTCACGTACTTGCCGGAGAGCGTCGTGTTGAAGGTGCCGGTGCTGTAGTTGTAGATGCCCGCGCCGTCCGTGAAGTTGTTGGGTGACGCGAAGCCCGTGTTCGCCCAGGGCATGGGCGTGTTGGGCTGCATGGTGCCGCACGTCTCCTTGGACGTGCAGGTCCCGATGTTGGTGGACGGGTACACGCCGCCCTTCACCTGCGCGTCGAAGTAGTGGTTGTCATCCTCCACGGCGAGCACCTCGCCGGAGTTGGCGTCCACCGTCACCTTCCAGCGCTCGTGCTCACCGGGGTTGGAGAAGCCGTAGCTCCACACCAGCGCGTGCCCGTAGCCCTGGCCGAAGGCCGCGCCCGTGCGCGCGTAGGGGGTCACCTCCAGCGTGGGCGGCTGCCACAGGCTGGTGGGCGACAGCGTCTGGCCCAGGAACGTGCTGCCCGCGGCCATGGCCTGGTTCGCGCTGAAGCGGGGCTTCGTGTCGATGCCCACGTTGGCCCACGCCTCCGTGCCCAGGAGGATGAGGTTGCCGTGGCTGATGGTGGCCGAGAGCCGGCCGTGCCGCACCGTGATGCCGTTCACCACCTGCGGGATGTGCACCTGCCACAGCGTGTCCGTCACCTGCGTCACGCGCGGCGAGCCCAGCTGCATGAGGTCCACCCCAATCGCTTCCTGGTGGTCCGCGACGAACTTGAAGACGAGCTCCCCCACCACGGACTCGTCCACGCTGCCCACCGAGCGGCCCAGCCCCTGGCGCACGGCTTCGAGCGTGACGTTGTTGCGGAAGCCGTCACCCGGGATGAGCGGGAAGCTGCCCTGGATGCCCGTGGGCATGCCGGACAGCGGATCCAGGTACACCTGCACGTTGCCGCCGAAGCGGGTGACGAACCCCGCCCACCGGTCCGCGCCCGCGCGCGGCATCAGCGACCGCGCCTTCTCCAGCGGCACGTTCTGGATGGGCAGATAGAGGTCCGGCTTGAAGAAGGCCTTCTTCGCCACCGCGCTCTGCTGTTCGGGCTGGGAGGGTTGGAATGCGTACGTCGTGGATGACACCAGGAGGGCAAGACAACACAACGCGGACCGCAGGGGGCGCATGACGTCTCCTCGGGTGATGCCGCCGGACGGGACCGGCGGGCTCCGGGGCGGAGCACCCTCCTGCTTAGGTCATGCGCTTTTTAAGTTGGTATTGCGGTTATTCCTGATTAGGGCCGTATTCCTGAAAGCGGAAGGATTTCAATGGCTTGAAGTGTTCAGTCGCTCAGGGTTGGGGCCAGAGCCGGACGCGGTCGTCCTGGATGAGCTTGCCGTTCACCGCGTCGGTGGTGCCGCTGGCCATGAAGCGGCGGGGCGTCTTTTGCGTGGCGACGAGCGCTGCCTCCGCCCACACGAGCAGGAGCAGCGCCCCGGCGAGCGCGGGCAGCCTCCGGGCCGCGGCCGCGTGGCGCTCCCCCAGGAGCTTCAGCGGCAGCACCAGCAGCGGCAGGAGCGCGGGGAAGACGACGAGCAGGCCGCGCGCGTAGCCGAAGAAGGCGAGGGTGACGAGCACCCGGTGCAGCACCACCAGCGACAGCAGCCGGAAGGGCGCGTGCGCGGGCTTGAGCGACAGCAGCATCCCGGCGAGGAGCAGCGCCGCCAGCGGCCACTTGAGCCACGCGGCGTCGGGGACGAACACGTCCACCGGGGCGCGCTCGCCCATGAGGCCTCCGGGCACGTCCGACACGCCCACGCCCAGGCTCAGGCCGTCCAGCCACAGGTCCAGCTTCGTCCAGAGCAGCCGCGCCGCGGCGCCGGGCGAGGCCACCATCCAGCGCAGCCCTTCCGCGTAGCCGTGCAACAGCAGGCGCCGGTGCTCCGGGCGAGAGGGATCCAACTGCCCGTTGCTGCCGCCCTGGTTGATCAGCGCGGGCGTGAAGCCCCCGGTGGCGCCGGCGTGATTCGCCATGGCGAAGTTGAGCGGCCCGTACACGGTGACGGGCACCCACTCCGGCAGCGGCTCCAGGTGCGGCGCCCTCGCGTTCAGTTCGCGCATCGTGTCCAGGTTGCGCAGCGCTGAAGGCACGAGCAGCAGCAGGGACACGCCCATCGCCGCGCCCCAGCGCAGGGCCCACGGCTTCCAGGGCGCCCGCTCGCGCGCGGTCCACGCATACGCCAGCAGGAAGGGCCACAGCCCCAGGTGCTCCGCGCGGGTGAGGGTGCCCCAGCCCATCACCGCGCCCAATCCCAGCACCGCGGGCCAGGACGGCACCCCGCCGGCCATGCGCGATGCCAGCGCGCAGGTGAAACACAGCCACAGCGCGGACAGTGTTTCATTGCTGTACGTGGTGGAGAGCACCAGCCACCCGAAGCTCGTGGCATACAGCCCCGCCGCCACCAGGCTCCACGGCGTTCCCAACAGGCGCCGCCAGAAGCCCTGGCAGAAGGCCACCGTGGCTGAGCCCACACAGGCGAGCGCCAGCTTGTACGGCAGCGCGCTGCCTTGGGGCTCGCCCAGCACCCGGTACAAGAGGCCCAGCAGCGCGGGGAACAGGGGCGGGTGGTAGGGCAGGGCGGTGGGGCCTTCGCGGCCCCGCGCCAGCTCCAACGCGGCGGTGTGGAAGAAGCGCGCGTCGCCCGCGAAGAAGACGGAGAAGGGCCAGTCCCGGTCCGGCGCACCCGCCAGGTACAGCCCGCGCAAGAGCAGGCTGGCGGCGAACGTGGCCGCCATGCCCCAGGCCGCCGGGTGCCGCCGGATGGCGTCTGGCAGGGAAAGCGAGGCCACGGGCTCCTCCGGGGCAGAAAGGCGCCGCACTCTACATTGGTCCGCGCACCGGCCTGGGGGCTGGGATATGGACGGGGTGCGTCAAAACGGGAGGACGTACATGAGCCGGGTGCTGGACGAGCTGTTGGGGCTCCTGAAGCTGGAGCCCATCGAGGAGAACCTGTTCCGAGGCGCGAGCCAGGACCTGGGCTTCCGGCAGCTCTTCGGAGGGCAGGTGCTGGGGCAGTCCGTGTCCGCCGCCAGCCAGACGGTGGAGGCGCAGCGCACGGTGCACTCGCTGCACGGCTACTTCCTGCGCCCCGGGGACGCGAGCCTGCCCGTCGTCTACACCGTGGACCGCGTGCGCGACGGCGGCAGCTTCACCACCCGCCGCGTGGTGGCCATCCAGAAGGGGCAGCCCATCTTCACGCTGATGGCGTCCTTCCAGGGCGAGGAGCCGGGCTTCACGCACCAGGCCACCATGCCGGACGTGCCGCCGCCGGAGTCGCTGCCCACGGACCTGGAGCTGCTGGGGCGCCACGCGGGCCGCATGTCCGAGCGGCACCGGGAGAAGTTCCTCTCCGCCAAGCCCATCGAGATGCGCCCGGTGACGTACGTGGACCCCTTCGAGCCCACCGCCGAGCCGCCCGTGAAGCACGTCTGGTTCCGCGCCGACGGCGCCATGCCCGACGAGCCCCAGGTGCACCGCTACGTGCTCGCGTACGCCAGCGACTTCAACCTGCTGGGCACCGCGCTCCAGCCGCACGCGCAGACGTTCCTCCAGCCGGGCTTCCAGATGGCCAGCCTGGACCACGCGCTGTGGTTCCACGGCGACCTGAAGGTCAACGACTGGCTGCTCTACACGATGGAGAGCCCCTGGGCCGGCAACGCCCGGGGCCTGGCGCGCGGGCACGTCTTCACCCGCGACGGGCGGCTCGTGGCCTCCGTGGCCCAGGAGGGGCTCTTGCGCCAGCGCACGGACGCGCGCTAGCGGGACGTCAGAAGGACATGCCCTGGGACAGCCGGGGCCGGGGACCCAGCTCGATGACGCCGCCGCGGTCGTCCGGGTCCGAGCCGCTGGTGGGCTTGAAGAGCATGCTCACCGCCACCAGCGACCCCATCAACGCGACGCCGATGGTGCCCGTGAGCAGCAGCGTCTTGCCCAGGCTGAACTCGCGCAGCCGGGCGTGGTCCACCTCCGACAGGGGGACGACGACCGGGGGCGCGGCGGCGCTGGAGGTGGAGCCCTCCAGGGGCACGCCCCGGAAGCGGTCGCCGTCCACGCCCACCTCGATGAAGCGCTGGAACTCCGCGTCCGCCTGGGCGGAGACCCGCGCCAGCGCCAGCGGCGTGTCGGCCGTGAACTGGTGCGCCTGGCCCTCCGCGTCGTGCACCGTGCGCTTGCGCGCCGTGACGCGGTTGGGCAGCACGTCGCCCAGCTCCCGCATCAGCGCCGCGTTTTCGTCCCGGAAGCCATCCAGCCGCGCCAGCTCCGGCTTGGGAATGGCATAGGTCGTGGTGCAGGACGCCAGCATGGACAGGGCGGTCAGCGCGGCGCACAGACGCATGAGACGACTCCTCGGGATGGACTCGTGAAAGCCTATCCCGGGGCGTGCCCCGGCGCCTACCGGGGCACGCGGCCGGTGTCTCACTTCAGCTGGTAGTTGGCGTTCAGCACGTCCGCCTGCGTCCGGCCCATCACCCAGCCGTCGTGGTAGACGACGCCCACCGGCGCGATGGTGTCGTTCCGGTACAGGCCGATCTTCAGGTAGTTGAGCTGCCCGGAGTACTGCGTCGCGATGTTGCGCTTGGGCAGCACCAGGTTGCCGTCGTAGTACAGCTCCACGAAGCCCACGCTCGCGTTGGGGGACCACTTCACGTGGAAGACGAAGTCGTGCCACGTGTTGCGCACCAGCGGCGTGCGCCAGACGATGGTGCCCGGGGACCCGCCGATGTTGAGCCGCATCTCCTCGCCGTACACGTAGAACTCCACCGGCGGCGAGCCGCAGCAGCCGTCGTGGTGCCACTGGGTGAAGAGCTGCCAGGTGTTCACGCTGGGGAAGTCCGCCGCGAAGCGCGTGCTCCAGCGGTACCAGTACTCGGAGCCCGCCGGCTCCTTCGTCTGCTTGAAGATTTCGTTGCGGTTGCCGCTGGAGTTGATGGGGTCATCGCCCTGCCTCACCGTGGCCTTGAGGGCGTAGCCGCCCTCGCGCACCGGCGACGCGATCACCTGCAGCCGGTCCGAGGACATCATCTGCGTGCCGTCCCACTGGCTGCGGTCCCCGGACTCGAAGTCGCCCCGCCACACGATGCCGCCCGGCGTGGTGGGCGGGGGCGTCGTGGTGGTGCCGGCGCAGGGGCGCGCCTCCGCGATGCTGGCCCAGTCGTTGAGGGTGTTGCCCTGCACCGTGACGCGCACCCGTCGCGCGCTCACCGGCGTGAAGGTGTACGTCTCCGCCGCGGTGGTCGTGCCCAGGCTCCTGCCGCTGTACACCTGCGTATAGGTGTAGCCGTCCGGCGACACGGAGACGGTGAACGTGTTCGAGCGCCTGTTGCCCTCGTGCCAGGCCACCGCCATCGCGCCCACGCTCCTGGTGGAGCCCAGGTCGTAGTCAATCCACTGGCCCCTGCCCAGGCTGCTCCAGCGCGTGGTGAGCTGATCATCCAGCGTGTTCGCCGCGACGCTGCCGGTGCCGTCGTCGCCGCTGGCCTTCACGCTCGTGGGAGTCAGCTGCGTGCAGCCGGTGGTGGTGAGGTCCTCGCCAAACGACTCGAGCGACGGCTGGCGCTCTTGCGCCGGAAGGGAACCATCCGGAGCGCCACAACCAGCGGCGCCCAGGACGAACAACGTTTCAACCAGGAGGAGGGTTTTCTTCAAGGGGTTGGCCCAGGGGGAAAGGACAGGCAGTGAAAGGCCATGCTCCAAGGACAGGAGACAGGGGCATGGCTGGGGGATGTCTGGCTTTACGGCGGGGCAGCCGGCAGCGCGCGAAAGGCTGCCGTGTTCCAAGGTGATAAACCGAATATCGAAGTTCTATTTCGAACACAAGCGACGCTGAGCCCGCTTGCATGCCGGGCAGGTTCAAAACCGAAAGACAGACATCAATTTCAGACGGCCCGGTTGAAATCCTTCAACACACCGGGAGGAGCGATACGGCCCGTCGCGTGGGATGCGCACCCCCGGAGCACGGACGTTTCGCGCCGCGGGTTGTGGTGCGGTGTGGGAACGCGCGAGCCATCGTTTCGGGCAGGGCGTTTTGGACCCGTGTCCACTTGCGACGTGCCGTGGGGACATCCTCTTTGCCGCCGACTTGCGATGACGGGAGAATCAGGCAGAAACCCGTCCGCGATGTCCGTATTTTTCCAGGAAGCCCGCCGCGCGGCGGCCATGAGGCTGGTCGAGTGACGCACCCCATGTCGCGCCCCGCGTCCGAGCAGGTGCCCCGGAGCGAGCGCAAGCCGCTGTACGTGAAGGTGGTGACCCAGCCGGCGTTGCATGGCTGCTGGTCCGTGAACATCAGCGAGACGGGCATCGGGCTCATCGCCACGCCGCGCCGCCCTTCCGAAGGGCCGCACGAGAACGAGCCGGTGGAGATGGCCTTCTCGCTGCCGGACACGGGCGCGCACGTGCGGGTGCACGGCACGGTGCGCTGGCGCCACGACACGGCGAGCGGCGGCGGCACCGTCGCGGCGCTGGGCATCAGCTTCGGCGCCTTCGACGCGGCGGACGGCGTGAAGCTGGCCCGCTACCTGGCCACGTCCCACCTGCAGGTGGTGGCCGCCTTCGCCTCGGACGACGAGTCACGCGCGGTGCGCCAGGCCCTGGACGGCGTGGCCACGCCGCACTTCGCCGCCACGTCGGAGGACGTGCACGCGCTGCTCACGCGCGGGGACATGGCGGTGCTCCTGGTGTGCGGCCAGGACGAGTCGCGGGCGCTCGCGCTGGTGGAGTCCCTGGCGGAGCTGCGCGCGGAGGTGGACCCCACGGGGGCGGGGCCGCCCAGCGACCTGGCCTCGCGCATCGTCTACTGCGCCCCGGCGGCCCCGGAGCGGCTGGTGGCGCTCTTCAACACCGGCCGCATCTACCGGGCACTCGGCGTGTGGCCGGCCCCGGACACCCTGCGCGAGGCCGTGCTCCAGGCGGGGCGCGAGCACGGCTTCCGCACGGAGCAGTGGCGCATGGCGCTGGAGCTGGAGCGCAACCTCCTGCGCGAGCGCGCGCTGGCCCAGACGCCGGTGGTGGGCGTGGGCCGCCACGGGGAGGACGTGGGCTTTCGCAGCCCGCCCATGCAGCGGGTGATGGAGATGGTGCGCCTGGTGGCACCCCACCGGGTGGCGGTGCTGCTGCAGGGCGAGACGGGCACCGGCAAGGAGGTGCTGGCGCGCATCCTCCACCGCCTCTCTGGCCGCGTGGACCTGCCGCTCGTCGTCCAGGACTGCGGCGCGCTCACGGAGACGCTGCTGGAGAGCGAGCTGTTCGGCCACGTGAAGGGGGCCTTCACCGGCGCGGTGTCGGACCACCCGGGCCTCTTCGTGCTCGCCAACGGCGGCACCATCTTCCTGGATGAGATTGAGAACACCACGCCCAACCTCCAGGCGAAGCTGTTGCGCGTGCTGGAGACGGGCGACGTCCGCCCGGTGGGCGGCACCCAGGTGCGCCACGTGGACGTGCGCGTGGTGGCCGCGAGCAACCGGGACCTGGGCGAGGAGGTGCGCGCCGGCCGCTTCCGCGCGGACCTCTTCTACCGGCTCAACAGCTTCACCATCGACATTCCGCCCCTGCGCGAGCGCCCGGAGGACATCCCGGAATTGGCCCGCGCCTTCGTGGAGCAGTTCAACCGCACCCTCAAGCGCTCCGCCACGGGCGTGGCCCCGGACGCGGACGAGGTGCTGCACGGCTACGGCTGGCCGGGCAACGTGCGCGAGCTGCGAAACGTGGTGGAGCGGGCCGTGCTCCTGTCCCGGCCCGGGGAGATGCTCACCCGGCGCCTGTTGCCGCCCGCGCTCCTCAACAACACGGTGCCCCGGGCGGACCCCACCGGGGACGGCTCGCTCAGGGCCCGGCTCCAGCAGGTGGAGCGCGACCTCATCCGCGAGGCCCTGGAGCGCCACGGCGGCGTCCTGCGCCGCGCCGCCGTGGCCCTGGGCATGGACCCCGTGACGTTGGGCCGCCGCGCCCGCCGTCACGGATTGTGGAAGGCGGAGTAGCCCTCCACGCGCCCTTCAGTGCGCCCGCATCCACTGGAGGATGGGCTGCCACACGCGCACGCGCGCGTCCCGGGCGAGGAACAGGTCCGCGTGGCCGAAGTCCAGCGCGCGCTCCCCCTCCGGCCGGCTGCGCACGATGAGGTGGGTGACGTCCGTGCTGCCCAGCAGGCGCGTGGAGTACTCGCCGTAGCGGCCCACGCCGCCCCCCGCGCCCACGTACAGCACCGGCACCTTCACGTCCTTGAGGTGGTCGTCGTAGGGCACGTCCAGGCCGCACAGCTGCTTCTCCGTCTCCACCACCTCGTTGAGGCTCTGGTAGGGCGCCGCCAGCTGGAGGTAGTCGAACAGGGTGGCCTCCGACGTGTAGGCCGTCCGGTCCGGGAGGCCCGCCGTGTCCGGCACGCTGCCCGCCAGGTGGTAGCCCGGCGTGATGGGCTGGAGCGGCGCCAGCAGCGCCCCGGTCCGCCCCGCGGCGATGACGGCGAACTTCCGGTTGGTGGGGCGGATGGGGCCCGCGAAGTCCGCGGGGGCCAGCGGGGACGGCGCGTTGGGAGCCCGGTTCGCCAGCTCACCCATGGTCTTCACCGGCATGCCCGGCGCGGGCCCCAAGAGGCCCCCTTCCGTGCGGCCCTGGTCGCGGGCGGTCTGGAGGGCCTGATACCGGTCGCACGCCCACTGGCGCTGCTCGGCCGCTTCCGGCCCGTAGCGCAGCACCATGTCCATGGGCACGAAGCCGTCCACCCGGCGCAGGGCGCGCGGGCGCTGCGACTCCCCGTCCAGGTACGCGTACCCGAGGGTCGCGCCCCGGCTCCAGCCCAGGAGGAACATCCGGTCGTTGTTGCCGCCGTTGCCACCCAGCCGCCGCACCACGTCCGCCAGCGCCAGGCCCGTTCCCACGTCCTTCACGTGCGACTGCATGTTCCAGCCCTCCATGAACTGGAAGTCCGTCTCCGTCTCCGGCACCGCCACCCAGCGCAGGTCCAGGCCCCACACGTCCACGTCCTGGCTGGCCAGGTACGCCGCCAGGGAGCGGTTCTCCGGCATCGTCGCCACGCAGGTGTTGGTGAGGAACGCGGGCACGAAGCCCCACAGGTCCCCGTGCACCATGAACACCGCCCGGCTGCTGCGCGCCGGAATCCACGGGTACGCCTCACGCACCACGCGGTGCACGGTGATGGCGTCGTACTTCCCCGCGCCCACCCGCACCTTCCAGCTGTAGTGCGCAAGCCCACCACCCAGCGACTCGCGCTTCGTGGTGGAGGCCCTCAGGCCCGACGACACCAGCGACCGCGACCATGCATCCGCCTGGACTGCCACCTCGTGCGCGTCCCCCGGATTCGCGCGCAGCGCAACGAACAGCATCACCACCACCCACAGGCTCGACGTCCCACGCATACCGACCTCGACTCGCATTGAGGGTCCCCCACGCAGACAAGCGCCAGGCTCCGACACCCGGTGCCTCCCGATGCAGGCCTTCCCAGAGCACCTTCCGCGCCAGGGCCCAAGTGGTTGATTTCATTGGTGTTGCCCCGCAGGGCAAGCTTCACCGGTGAAGGCCGCTGGACGCAGGTCCCAGCACCCTCCGAGTGAAGAAACGCAGGACCCGGCGTGCTTCAATGCTGAGACATGCGGACCACGAATGGCGCGGGTCCCTTCGGACTGAACGGACACCCCCGCCGGCCCCCCGGGGTGTGTTTGTTCATTCAATCCAACACATACATCTGAAACAGGCAAGTCCTGGATGGTAGGGGACGACGGCGGGGCAATCGCTTGGAGGTGGGGGGACGGGAGACAACAACGGATCTCACCCTGACTCCCCTCGGAGGGGGAGGACCCATGCCCGAGACCGTCTTCGTCGACAACATCTGGAACGACTTCGCGCACAGCTACGATCAGATGATCCCCGAGCTGCCGTGCTACCAGCGGCAGCGCGAGAAGATCCTCCGCGACACCCGGGAGCGCTCCTACGTCATCGACGCGGGGTGTGGCACGGGGCTCGTGAGCGAGCCCCTGGTGCGCAGGGGACAGCGCGTCGTCGGCTTCGACAACAACCAGGCCATGCTGGCCCTGGCGGTGCGCCGCCGCGCGAAGGAGCCGGAGGCGGTGCGTGCCCGCTGGACGCTGCTGCCCGGAGACGTGTCGCAGTTCCCCCTGGAGGTGGAGGGCGCCGCGGACGCGGTGGTGATGAACAACGTCCTCTTCTACGTGAGGGACCCGGAGGCCGTGCTGCGCGAGGCCTGGACGCACCTGAAGCCCGGCGGCGTCCTGTGCATGACGAGCAACAAGCGGCCCCGGCCCGACCTGGAGCTGGTGCTGAAGAACTCCATCCGGGAGTGGGAGGCGCAGGGGCGGTGGACGGAGAGCCTCCAGCGCGCGGTGAACCACCACCGCACCTGCGCCCAGAAGCTCACCACGGACCCCAACGAGATGGTCACCTTCCTGGACACGGACCAGGCGGTGAAGCTCTTGGAGAAGGTGGGCTTCAGCGAGGCGCTGGTGGCCGACGGCGACGACTACTACGGCGAGAACTTCTACGTCTGCATGCGCAAGTAGGGAGCCCTTCCATGACGAACGTGAACCCCCGTTTCCAGCGCAACCTGGGCGTCCTCCACCCGCAGACCATGGACAAGCTCGCCAGCACCCACGTGCTCGTCGCCGGCGTGGGCGGCGCCGGAGGCCAGTGCGCGGTGGACCTGGCGCGCCTGGGCTTCGGCTGCCTGACGCTCGCGGACTTCGACGTCTACGAGCGCCACAACATCAACCGGCAGGTTGGCTGCTTTGAGAGCACCCTGGGCCAGCACAAGGTGGATGTGGTGGAGCGCATGTGCCGGGACATCCACCCGGACCTGCGCGTGCAGAAGGTGAAGGAGGGCATCACCGACGGCAACGTGGCGGACGTGCTCAAGGGCCTGGGCGGCCTGCCGCCGGTGGACTACGTGGTGGAGGTCATCGACATCGCGGGGGCCCGCGCCAAGGAGTCGCTCCACCAGACGTGCCGGCAGCTGGGCATCCCCATCATGACCGGGCTGATGCTGGGCTTTGGCGCCGCGCTCCACGTCTTCCAGCCGGACGCGCCGCTCTACGAGGAGCTCTTCATCCTCCCGGACGGCCGCATCGACCTGCCCAAAATCATCCCGCACCTGGGCAGCTACATGCTCCAGGAGTACATGGATGCCTGCTACCAGGGGAAGGGCCACGCGCCCACGTGCGTGATTGGCGCCACCACCGCCGCGGGGCTGATGGTGAGTGAAATCATGCGAGGCGTGATGCTGGGGGCTCGCGCGATGGTGTCCTGGCCCGAGTACCTCTACGTGGACCTCTTCGACCACCGCTACGTGCGCGGCTCCGTCGGCGCCACCCGTCCGGCCCGTCCGGTGGGGCAGGGCGCGAGGGGCTGAAGGCCGCCCGCCAGGAAGGCTTGTCGCTCCGGGGCCGGGGGCCCTCTTCAGGGCCCCCGAATCCCCCCGGGGACTACATCACCACGCCGCGCGACCGCGCTTCGTTCACCACCTGCGAGCCATCCACGCCCAGCCGCCGGGCAATGAAGCCCGCCGCCCCGTCCGCGTTCTTGTGCACGCGGATGAACTGGTCGTCATACGTGCGCGTGACGATGAGCATCCCCGACACGATGACGCGCTGGAGGTTGTGCTGTAGCTCGTTGCCTTCGATGATGACGTGGATTTCGGAGAACAGCGCCCGCGCGTCCGACAGCATGTTGGACAGGTGCCGGCGCTGCTCGCTGTTGGGGACCGCGGACTTCGCTCCCGCGATTGTCACCAGCACCAGCGGCTGCTGCTGATGCTGCTGGTAGGCGGCCTGCATCTTCTGGAACACCGCCTGTATCTCTTCCGGCGTCGGTGGAGCGTCCCAGCGCAGGAAGAACACCTTGTCGATGACGTCTGTCTTGTAGACCGGAAGTGCCATGGCGTTCGCGACTCCTTCGTGTCGGACCCAGCGGCCGTCCCGGTCGGTACGCGTCCGGGCGTTCTCCCTGGGCCTGGGGGACATCCTGCGCTTCAGCCGCGGTCAAGAAACTAGCCCTGAAGGCTGACATTGCTGAGACGACACATCCTGTCAGCCCTGACGGCGTCACGGACTGTGTGTTCGCCTCGGAGGTCCCCTTGGATGTTCGCTAACGGATGCTGAACCCAGACGCCGGGGCCGGCTGCCCTGTCTGTCTATTCCGTTCCATGTGACAAGTTTCAACGGCGATTCCCCATGAAAACAAGAAGGCCCCGGGAGCACGGTGGCTCCCGGGGCCTTCGAAGAGGCTTCAGGCCGTCAGACGGACGCGGTCAACCGCCGGAGACGGTGGTCTCCACCATGTTCGCGTCGCCGTTGATCTGCGCGTCCGTGAAGAGGATGGGGCGCCACTTCTTCTGGGAGTACAGCTGGGTCTGGTCCGAGTGGTGCGGGGAGTTGCGGTCGCCGGACTGGCTGTAGGTCAGCACGGCGTTGGCGGTGGGGCCCTCGGCGGTGAACTGGAGCGCCATGACGAAGGAGCTGCCGTTGTTGATGGGGTAGCCCTCCTTCGCCAGCAGGGTGTTGGCGTTGTACGAGGCCGAGTGCGGCTGGGCGAAGTCGAACACCGTGGTGCGGGCGACGCCGAAGGACATCACGTTGGTGACGCCCTCGCGGTGCATGCCGCCGTGCAGGGGGATGGGGGCGCCCGTGCGGGTGGTGAACTGCACCTGGCCCAGCGTCTTGTCCAGCGCGTTGCCGGAGCGGTTGATGGTGAAGACGGCCTGCGCCAGCTTCACCAGCACCGGGTCGTCACCCGTGGCGGGCGCGGGCGTCAGGGTGTTGGGCGTGGCGATGGGGTTGGCCGGGTTGAAGCCCACGGAGAACAGCGGGCCCGCGTTCTGGAGGTTGCCGCCGGTGTACGCGCCCAGGAACTCGCGGAACACGAAGGCGCCCTTCTGGTCCACGTCGTAGCGGCCGTTCCAGCCGGCCAGCAGCGCGCAGGCCTGGCTGATGTCCACGGCGGTGTTGTTGTAGGTCACCGTCGTCTTGCCCGTGCAGCGCTCCACCACGGACGCGAGCAGCAGCTCCGCCATGCTGCTGCGGTTGCTGAACACGGCCGCCTTCAGCTCCTCGTGGCTGAACTTGCCGTCCGCGCCGGAGGCGCCAGTCTCACTGACCTCCGTGAGGACGGTGGCGTTCATGCGCGTGCGCGGCGACTGGGGGAAGTTCTCCAGGCCGTGCAGCGGGGAGAAGCCGGTGAGCGGCGCGGCGGGGTTGGCCAGCCAGTAGCTGTCGTTCGCGTTGAAGACGAAGTCCTTGCGCTCCAGCTGCGGCACCTTGGCGAAGGGCACGAGGCCGGGGCTGCGCGAGCCCGGCTCCACCTGCCACTCATTGGCCGGGTCGCTGCCGTTGAGCAGCACGAAGCCCAGGCCCTGGAAGATGCCGGCGGTGATGGGGTTGGAGCCCGTGGTCGCCTCGGTGAGCCACTTGGTGTACGCGTCCTTGGAGAGGTTGGGCGTGGGCGTGGCGTCCGTGTACCAGGCGTTGCCGTCCTTGTCGGCGAACATGGTGTTCACCCAGGGCAGGCCCTGCTGGGTGGAGTAGACGTCCTTGAACTCGGCCAGGGACTTCGCCTTGTTCATGCCGTGGAACTGGTCCAGGAACTTGGTGTTGTCGATGTTGGCGTCGCGCAGCGTGAGCGCCGTCTTGGTGTTCCAGCCCAGCGTGCCGGGGGGGAAGCCCGGCGCGGCCGAGTCCGGGAAGGCGATCATCGGGCCGTAGTGGCTGAACCAGACGGTCTGCGAGTAGTTCGTCAGCGAGCCCTCCGACAGCTTCACCAGGACGGTGAACGTCTTGGAGGTCATCTGGCGCTCTTCGTTGCCGTACTTGTAGACGGTCGGCTTCCCGTCCACGAGCTGCAGCTGGTACATCGTCGCGCGCTGGCCGGAGGAGAACGTGTGCGTCCAGCCCACGTTCTCGTTGAAGCCGATGAGCACCGCGGGCACGCCCATCAGGCCCACGCCGTAGACGTTCATCTGGCCCGGCACGGTGAGCTGGCTCTCCCACAGGCGCAGCTCGCCTTCCCAGGGGAAGTGCGGGTTGGCCATGACCATGCCCTTGCCGTTGTCGGTGCGCTCACCGCCAATGGCCCAGCCGTTGCTGCCGAAGTCCGCCAGCTTCAGCCGCTGGAGCTCCTCCAGCGACGGCATCTGCGGGCGCAGCGCGGCCTGCTTCGGGTCCACGGACTGCGCGCCCACGGTGGGGGGCGTGGCGGACGGGATGGTGAGCGCCAGCGCGTTGATGCCCGCCAGCAGCGTCAGGTCCGTGTTGTACGCCAGCAGGTCCACGGTGCTGATGGGCCGGACCCAGGCCGCGTTGGCGCACTCGGCGGGACGGGCGTCCGCGGGCACGTCCTCCAGGTACTTGTTGTAGCCGGCCACGTAGCCCGTGACCATGTCCTGCACTTCCTGCGACAGGGTGGGGAAGGCCGCTTCCGCGCGCCCCATCAGGTCCATGGCCCGGTACGCGATGTCAGAGCCCACGTGCCGGTTGCCGGGGCCCTGACCCAGGAAGCGCGCGCGCTCGCCGCGCACCTTGAGGATCTGATCCGCCAGCGTACAGACGTGGTCCTGCGCGAAGGCATAGCCCTGGCCGAAGCCCAGGCTGGCGTAGCTGTCCGCGGTGATGTGCGGGATGCCGTAGGAGGTGCGCTTGATCTTCGCCGTGTACTTCGGGGCAGTCGGGGTGGGCCCCGGATCGACGGGCTTGGGATCATCCTCACAGCCGGTGGCGGTGGCCACCAGCGCCAGGGACGCGATCAGAGAGAGAGAAAGACGGCGGGTCCGGACAGAACGGAACCCTCCGCGAGGAGGAAGATTATCGGGGATGTGCTCGGGCATGGCGGCCCGGAGACTAGGAAGGTGGCGATTCGCCGGTCAATGTTTCTGGGATTTGACTTTTCCACGGAGATGAAACGCGCGGATGCGTTGCGTCGTGGGTTTGGGAAAGCCGGAAAGACGGTGTGTGTTACACGGGAGCCATGACGTCCGAGCCCTCGTCGCCGCCCGCGGCCCGCCGCCCGCGCCGCCACTTCTCCATGATTCGCACCTTCGTGCTGGCGGACTTCGTCACGCTCGGCAACGGCTTCTCCGGCGCGGGGGCCATCCTCGCGGCCATGCAGTCGCTGGCCACGAACAACCCCCGCTGGCTGTGGGTGGCGTTCTGCCTGATGCCGGTGGCGCTGGCGATGGACGTGGCGGACGGCCGCATCGCTCGGTGGCGCTTCCGCAAGTCGCCGCTGGGCGCGGACCTGGACTCGCTGGCGGACGTCATCTCCTTTGGCATGGCGCCCGCGGCGCTGGCTTTCGCGGTGGGGCTGCGCGGCAACCTGGACGTGGCGGCGCTGCTCTACTTCGTCGCGTGCGGCATCAGCCGCCTGGCGCGCTTCAACGTCACGTCCGCGGAGCTGTCCGACGGCACCGGCAAGGTGAAGTACTTCGAGGGCACCCCCATCCCCACCAGCCTGCTGCTGGTGATGGTGCTGGCGGCGGCCACGTGGCAGGGCCGCATTGGCGACGCGCTGTGGGGCGGGGTGTGGAACCTGGGACCGCTCACGCTGCACCCGCTGGCGCTGCTCTACGTGGCCAGCGGCAGCGCGATGATCAGCAAGACGTTGCGGATTCCGAAATTCTGAAGTCTTCCGCCGTGGTGGGCACGGGGGTGCCATCCAGTGGACGTTCTGGAGGGCAGTTCCCCTGTTTTTCCCACGGTGAGGCGGTTGGCAGTCCCGGGGTGGGTGCCTAGCTTCGCCACCTGATCCGCGAGGTCCACACCCGGAAGGTGTGGCCGCTACCGCGGCTTCAAGGCTTTTGGG
>NZ_RAWC01000179.1:0-19271 GCF_003611685.1 Corallococcus sp. CA049B
CCCCCGAGGCCCCCAAGGCAGCGGCCAGCGGCGGAAATCCGTAACGTTTTTAGAGGGTTGGAAGCCCACCCGGCTTGCAAGGAGGAGGTGTTCTGTTATGTATTCGGGACTCGACAACGGGCCAGAGAGCCCTGTCACCAAGGGGTCACGGGGTTTGCGGGAGCGTCCGATGCTCAAGTCCGATCTGATCAACATCCTCGTTGCCAAACGAGGCGTGACCCAGAAGCAGGCGGAAGCGACCATCGAGACGATCTTCGAGTCGATGAAGGACGCCCTCTGCCGCGGGGAGAACATCGAGATTCGCGGGCTTGGCGCCTTCCACGTGAAGAACTACCAGGGCTACCAGGGCCGCAACCCGAAGACGGGCCAGGTCATCCCGGTGAAGCCCAAGCGCGGCCTGCTCTTCCGCACGGGCAAGGAGCTGCGCGACCGGGTCAACCGCCCCGCGCCGCTGCAGGCCCAGTCGGACCTGCCGCCCTCCTCCGAGTTCAAGGGCAGCAGCGGCACCGGCACCCTCTAGGCCTCACCGCCCCACGGCGACCGGCGACAGCCGGCCGATGGGACGAATCTGCAGGTCCCCGTCCAGTTCGCCGTAGGTGAGCACCGCCACGTCCGGGAACGGGCCCTCGCACAGCTTGCGCAGCGGACGGCGGATGTCCGGGGCCGCGAGCACCACCGCCCGGCCCCCGTTGGCGATGGCCCGCACCCCCTCCAGAATCTCCATGATGCGCTCCGGCTCCGGCGCGAGCCCCCGCGGACCGCTGGCGCGCAGCACCTCCTCCACTTCTGGATCCACGAGGTACGCGTAGAGCGGGCCCGTGGGCGCGAACTGGTGGCTCAGGTAGCGGTGCAGGGCCTGACGGCAGCGCTCGGCCAGGGCCGTGGCGTCGCCTTCGGTGGTGGGCGCCACGAGCGCCTCCAGGATGGCGCGCAGGTCGCGGATGCTCACCTGCTCCTGCACGAGCCGCCGCAGCACGTCCACCAGCAGCGGCAGCGGCACCTTCTGCAGCGCCTCCTTCACCAGCACGGGCGACTGGGCCTCCAGTCCCTCCAGCAGGCCCTGCACCTCCTGGAGTCCCAGCAGCGCGGCGGCGCGCAGGCGCAGCACGGCCCTCAAGTGGTCCGCGATGAGCTCCGAAGGCTTGCGCACCGGAACCTGGGCCAGCTCCAGCCGGGAGCGGGCCCCCTCCCCCACGCGGCTGATGGGCCGCCCGCTGGCGGGCTCCACCGACGCCTCCGCCTGGACCTCCAGGAAGGCCAGCTCGCCGGGAGGAACGAGCGCGTACAGGGCGCCGGACTGCACCACGCCGCCACCGGCGGGCACTTCGTCCAGGAGGATGCGGTACTCGCCCGGGCCCAGGTAGGCGGCGTGGGTCCGCACCCGGATGCCGGGGATGCGCACGCCCAGTTCGAAGAACAGCTCGTCGCGCACGGCGTTCAACACCGTGTGCACGAAGGCGCCCCCGTCCACCTCCGCGAGCGGCGTCAGCTGCGCGGACAGGTCCAGCGTGAGCGGCGTCACCCCGACCGGTGCCTTCGCGCTCTCCGGCGGCTTGCCCGCGGCGCCAGCGGGCACCGCGGCCTCCGATGAGGCGCCATCCTTCGACGGTGACTTCTCCGGCGCCTGCCCCTTGCGCCGCAGCGCATACCCGAGCCCGCCGAGGCCCGCCGCCAGCGCGAGGAAGGTCAGGTGCGGCATGCCCGGCATCAAGGCCAGCGCGACGCACAGGCCCGCGACGGTGAGCAGCGTGCGGAAGTCACCGAAGAACTGGGAGCCGATCTCCGCCCCGAGCGAGTCCTCCTCCTTCTCCGATGCCACCCGCGTGACGACGAGGCCAGCGGCCACCGCGATGCACAGCGAGGGCACCTGGGACACGAGCCCGTCACCGATGGCGATGAGGGCGAAGGTGGCGGCGGCCTCGGAGAAGGACTGGCCGTTCTGCAACACGCCGATGAGGGTGCCGCCCAGCAGGTTCACCGCGACGATGACCAGGCCCGCGACGACGTCCCCCTTCACGAACTTCATCGCGCCGTCCATGGCGCCGAACATCTGGGACTCGCGCTCCAGGTCGCGCCGCCTGCGCCGGGCCTGGGTCTGGTCGATGGCGCCCGCGCGCAGGTCCGCGTCGATGGACATCTGCTTGCCGGGCATGGCGTCCAACGTGAAGCGGGCGGACACCTCCGCGACCCGCTCGGCGCCCTTGGTCACCACCAGCAACTGCACCAGCGTGAGGATGGCGAACACCACCGCGCCCACCACGTAGTCGCCTCGCACCACGAACTCGCCGAAGGCCTGGATGACCTCGCCCGCGTGGCCCTCGGAGAGCGCCAGCCGCGTGGACGACACGTTGAGCGACAGCCGGAACAGCGTGGTGAAGAGCAGCAACGTAGGAAACGACGTCACCCGCAGCGCGTCCTTCGCGTTCAGCGCCGCGACCAGCAGCGCCACCGCCGCGGCCAGGTTCACCGCGAGCCCCATGTCGAGGAGCCACGCCGGCAGCGGGATGATGAGCGCCCCCAGCACCGCCGCCATCGCCACCGCGAGGACGACGTCGGAGGACTGACGGGCCTTCAGCAAGACCTTCAGGAATGGGGGCATCACGTCTGTCTCCGTGGACGGTCGTCCGGCTCGCGAAGCTCCATCGCGGTCCGCAACACGACGGCCGCCGCCTGGTACAGCTCCTCGGGGATGGACTCCCCGACGTCGAAGTGGATGAGGCTGCGGGCCAGCGGCACGTCCCGGACCACGGGGATGCCCTGCTGGCGCGCCTCCTCCTTGAGCGCGAGCGCGTCCTGTTCGCGGCCCTTGGCCACGAGATAGGGCGCGTCGCATTCGCCCGCGTCGTAGCGGAGCGCGACCGCGATGTGCGCGGGGTTGACGATCACGGCGGTGGCCTTCTGCACTCCACGTGCCGGACCGCCCTGCGCCAGTTGGCGGTGCAGGGCGCGCCGCTGTCCCTTGTGACGCGGGTCGCCCTCGCTCTCCTTGTGCTCCCGTTTGACCTCTTCGCGGGTCATCATCAGCTCGCGCCGGTGACTGCGACGGGCGAGCGCGTAGTCCACGGCACCGCACCCCAGCACCACCCACGCCAGTCGCGTCACCAGCGCCGCCAGCCGGTCGAGCAGGAACTCCATTCCCCGGGTTCCATCGAGCCACGCGGTCCGCAAGGCATCCGGGCCGACCGCCTCCACCTCGTTCCAGACGATGAGGCCCAGCAGCGCCGCCACGAGCAGCGCCTTGCCAAGCTCGACCAGCGGCCGGACGCTGAAGAGGCGCTTGAGGCCCGCGGCGGGGTTGATGCGTTCGAGCTTCGGCGCGGCATGGCGAGCGTCCATTTCGAAGCCCACGGTGGCGACGGAGACCGCCAGCGAGGCCACGAGCGCTCCACCCAGGGCAGGGCCGCACAGCCGGGCGGCGGCCCAGGCCCCCTCCTCCCATGCGCCAGCGGCGGTCTGTTCCAGCATCAACCGCGCGGTCCAGTCCTTCAGCCGGGCAAAGCCCTCTGGCGCGAACGCGATGAAGCCCAGCAGCCCGCCCAGCGTCGTCGCGCTGGAGGTCAACATCCGGCTGCGCGGAAGCTGGCCCTTGCGCCGGGCCTCTCGCATCCGTTTCGCGGTGGGCTGCTCCGTCTTCTCGCCGCTCATCGGGAGACCTCTCCCAGCAGCGCCAGCGCGCCCTCCGTCGAGGCCACGCCCGCGAGCAGCCGATCACACAGCAGGCCCACGCCCAGCCACAGCAGCGCGCCACCTCCGAGGATGCGCAGCGGAGCCCCCAGCTCCTGGAGGTTCACCTGGGCCGCGGCCCTCGAGGCCATGCCCAGGAAGCAGTCCACCGCGAGTGAGGCAGCCGCCACCGGGGCGCCCACCGCGAGTCCCGTGGCCATGGCGCCGCCCACCATCACCACCACGTGCAGGGCCGAGGCCTCCGTGGGCACGAAGGCCCCCAGTTGCACCACCCCGAAGCCGCGCAGCAGGGCGGAGAGCACCACGGGAAACAGCGCGCCCGACACCACCCTCGCCACCAGCAGGTGGTACAGCGCGTCTCCCGTGGCCGACTCACGGCTGCCCGCCTGCGGCAGACTCGCCTCCGCGGAGGTTCCCCGGAACAGGTCGATGAAACGGCCGCCCATCCTCGCCGCGTCGAAGGGCAGCGCGGACACGAGCCCCACGGAAACACCGTAGGCCAGCTCACGCACCACGAGCGCCGCCATCACCACCGGCGTCTCCACCGTGCCGTGGAATTCCACGCCCGCCTCGACGTGCAGGAAGAGCGAGAGCGCGAGCACCAGGCCCAGCCGGACCGTCGTCGGCGCGGCCTGGCCGCCCAGCAAGGGACAGAGGAACGCGATGGGCACGAGCCTCGCCGCGCACAGCGCCACCGCGACCACGTGCGGTCCCAGGGCGAGGAGCTGTTCGCCCAACGCTTCTGGATTCACAGCGCCACGTCCGCGATGAGCATGAGGAGCTGTTGGGTGAAGCGCGTGAGCTGTCCGGCGATCCACGGCCCCGCCAGCACGAGGGACAGCACCGCCGCGCACAGCTTGGGCACCACCGACAGCGTGCTCTCCTGCAACTGGGTCGTTGCCTGGAAGAGGCTCATCAGGAAGCCCACCAGCAGGCTCGCGCCAATGGGCGGCAGCGAGGCGAGCACCATCAACAGCAGGGCTTCGCGCCCCAGGGTGAGCAGGACGTCCTGGGTCATGGCGTCACCGGTAGCCGAGGATGAGTCCCCGCGCGAGCAGGGCCCAGCCATCCACGGCGACGAAGAGGAGGATCTTGAAGGGCAGGCTCACCTGGCCCGGCGACAACGTCTGCATGCCCAACGCGAGCAGCACGTTCGCGATGACCATGTCGAGCACCAGGAAGGGCAGGAAGACGATGAAGCCAATCTGGAAGGCCTCCTTCAGCTCGGTGATGACGAAGGCCGGGATGACGACGAACAGGTCCGTCTCCTGCACCTGCTCGGATTCCTCCGGAGGACGCAGCTCGCGGGCCAGGTCCACGAAGCGGGCCCGCTCCTCTGGGCCTCCGTGCTTCATGAGGAAGGCGCGCAGGGGCTCCGTCACCTGCTTCGCGGCGGAGAGGACCTGCGCTCCGGAATGCACCTCGTCGTACGCCACCTGTCCCGCGTCGTACATGCGCTCCATCACCGGCGCCATGATGTGCCCCGTCAGCACCACCGCGAGCCCCGTGAGCACCAGCGTCGGCGGTGCCTGCTGCGTACCCATCGCCGAGCGGGCCAGGGAGAGCACCACGGCGATCTTCGAGAAGCTCGTCAGCATCAGCACCGCGAACGGCAGCAGCGACAGGAGCGCGAGCATCCCCATCATCGCCAGCGGACTGCCGGCATAGGACGCCTGCGACAGGGACTGCTCCGCGGCGAACGCGCTCGCGGGAAGGAGCACACCACATCCCAATCCGAGCGCCTTCATCCCCCACCCCGATTCCGGAGTGCGCGACACGGCGTCTGGGGCTGTCGCGCGCGGGGGAAGAGCACTGTCGGCTCCAGTTCCAGGTCGAACCGGGACTTCACGGTCGGCCTGGGCGTGGCGCCGGGCAGGACCGCCATGGCGCGGGTCTCATGGATCTCCGCGAAGGTGTCGCCGTAGGCCACGAGGTAGCGCCGTCCATCCGCCTCTACGAGCGCGAGGCCACAGCGTTGTGAGAGCCCCGTCCGCGAGACGATGCTCAAGGGCGCTGGAGCGGCTGCATCGGCACTCCCGGCCATGCCTCCCTTGCGGAGCAACACCCAGCCCAGCCCGGCCAGCGCCATCGCGCCGATCAGCAGGCGCGAGGTACCTACCAACGACAGTCCCCCCAGGGGCGCGAGCGTCGCCAGCCCCAAGAGCAAAGCCGACGCGAACAGCAGCCTGCCGCGTGGCGAGAACGAGGACAGCAGCGTGTTCACGGGTGCGCTCACGGCAGCAACGCCAGGATGCGGGCGCCCACTTCGCCTTCGATCTCCACCAACTCCGCACGCGCGACCACGCGGTCACCCACGCGCAGCAGCACCGGGCTGCTCGCGTTCACGTGCAGGGGCAGCAGCGTGCCCGGCTTCAGCGCTGCCAGCTCCGCCAGGGGCAACATCAACCGCGTCAGCTCGATCTCCACATCCACCGGGAGCGGCGGCATCGCCTCGCTCCGCTTGTTCGTCGCCACCATGTCCGACTCCTGTCGGGCCGCGCGCGAGTGCACGCTCCCTGTCGAAAAACCTTCCGCGAGAAACTCGCCCTGGAGCGCGAAGCCCCGGGTGATCAGCTGTCCCTGTCCCTCCATCCGGCCGTCCCGGAGACGCACGCCCTCGAAGAGCACGACGTCCCCCGCAGCCAGCGCATCCACCGCCGAGGCCTGCAATGGACTGCGCCCCATGAGGCAGCGCGCGGGGATCGACGCCGCCAGCACCTGGGGCACGACGGCGCCTGCTGGCTCCAGGGGCAGCTCCTGGAACGCGGTCTGCACGGCACGGGCGGGCAGGAGCACCCGGCCGCCCACCGTCGCTCCGTCCACCGTTGCCGTCAGCAACACCGCCACGTAGGGCTGCCGCGCATCGACTCGCGTCAGCACGTCACCGCGCCGCATCGACACCGCGGACAAGCGGGGCCCCAGCCTTCGCACCCATTCGCCTTGCCCGCGCATCGCGGCCAGGGCGGACAGCAGCAGGTACACCAGCGTGGACTCTTCCAGCCGGGTCAGCTCCGCCACGGGAGCCGGCCGCAGTCCCGTCCCCGCCAGCCTCGCCAGCGCCGCGAAGACCAGCGGCACCTCCAGCTCCACGATGGCGGTGCCCCCCACCGCCGACAGCTCCACCAGCGCGAACACCATTCCCATCGCCAGCTCGCGCTCCGGCTGGACCGCCGCTGGCACCAGGTGCCCCTCCACCTGGACCGCCGCGCCCAGGTCCCGCGACAGCGCCGCGCCCACGTCGCGCAGGAGCTCCGCGCCCCAACGCCCCACCTGGGGCCTCTGCCCCAACACCAGGTGGGCTCGCGTCAGCCGCCGCGCTCCCGGGCGGTACGGCCGCGTGGGCTTCTTCGCGACGCTGGGGGACCTGACTGGATTCGTTTGCATCCGGAGCTCCGGGACGGCGATGGGACACACGTCCCATGTGCACGGCCATGGCCAGGGGGCCGGCTCGTGGAATCAGGGTGTTGGCAGGGGTGGAGGTCCGTCTTCGGGATGGCCCTCCACGCCCGAGGACGCTCAGCGCAGGGCTTCGCGGATGCGCCGCTCCGCCAGGGCGGTCAGGGCCGGTGCGGCAGCCGCTCGCGACTCGGGCCCCTCCCACTGGGGAAACCGGCTGCGGTGGTACGGCGGGAGGCCCCGAAAGGCTTCCTGGCGCAGGGCTTCGGGTGCTGTCTCCAGGAAGAGCGCCAACCGGCTCTCGCCGTCCGCCCGCTCGCCGAACTCCACCGCCACCTTCGCCTGACGCTGGGCGGAGGGCATGGCGGCGAAGCGCTCCAGGTGGCGCAGCGCCCTGCCCGCCTCGGCGTCCACCAGTCCCCCCAGCAGCTCCGCGGCGCGCTCCCGCGCCAGGACGCAGACGACCAGCGCGATGCGCTCCAGCGGCAGGGACAACGCGGGCAGCGTGGCCTCCGCCGCCGTGGCTCGCGGTGCTTCCCTCCTCGCGGGCAGGAGCCTCCGGGCCTTGCGTAGCACCCGCCCCACGCGTGTGACATCCATGGCGTGCTCAGGCCAGCTTGCGCGTGGAGCCCGGGGTCACCACCGGCCGCGCGGGCGTGGGCGGGGCAGGCGGCGCCGCGGGGGGCTGCTCCGCCAGGGCCCGGTAGTGCTTCCAGCGCAGCGTCGTCCACACGAGCGCTCCGGACAGGCCGGTCACCAGCACGCCCAGCAGGGCGAGCACCACGCGCAGCCGCAGCGGGACGGGGCCTCCCTTCGGGGTCGGCGCCTCCACGTGCGTCGTCACCTCGTCCACCAGCAGCGAGACCGCCTCCGGTGACAGCCCCTCCACGCCTCCCGCGATGAGCTCACGCAGCGTGTCCGTCGACTTGCGCACCCGCGTCGCCCCGCCGGGTGCCGTGCGCAGCATGGCCGACGCCTTCGAGGGCGCGGGCGCCTGTCCTGGCCTCGGCGGCGGTGGGACCACCAGATGCACGCGCGCCAGCAGCACGCCATCCACCGTCTGGAGCGTCTTCTCCAGCTCCCGCTCCATCCCCCGGACGCGGCAGACCTGCTCCTCCAGCGGCGAGCGCACGAGCCCGCTTCCGCCAAAGACGTCACAGCCCGTCTCCGCCGCGAGCCGGGGCAGCCCCAGCTCCGCCAGGATGCGCACAGCGTCCGAGGACTGCGCGTCCGTCACCTCGATGGCCCACGTGGGTTTCTTGCCCGGCTCGGGCACCTTGCGCGCGTCGAGCCCCCGCTCGACGAGCACCGTCTGCAGCTCATTGGCCTGACGCTCGTCGAGCCCGTGCTGGATGCGCTCCCGGCACGCCGAAGCGCCCAGGAGCAGGAGGAAACAGAGACAACGAAGGGGAGCGGAACGCATGGAAGGAAGGACTCCTCACACCTGGGTCTGGAGGACCTGCTTGACGCCGCCGGTGGCCTTCTCGACGACCTTGCCGGCGAGATCGAGCTCCTGACTGGCGCGGTAGACGTGGGCCTGGAGCGCGAGCAACTCCGAGGGACTGAACGTGCGGCCGGACTCGGCGAGCTTCAGGATGTGGTCCAGCCGCTGCTGCGCCTGGCCCACGCGGTCCAGCATCTCCACCGCCTGCTGACCGCGCGCGGCCTGGGCCGAATCCACGCGGGCCCCCGGCTTCACCTCCGCGCAGCCCGCCTTCGCCCGCTCCACGCCGTCCGCCCGCGACGTGCCGGCGGTGGCCTCGGGGGGCGTGCGCACCGGCTTCGGCGGCCCCTCCGTCGTCACCGGCACGGGGCGCGACTGGGGCGTACGCACGCCCTCCAGCACCTTGCCGAACGTCTCCCTGCCGGACTCCACCGCGGGCGACGGGCCCGCGCCGCCCACGGCTCCCAACTTGTCGATGGCCATCGTGAGCGCGCCTTCAGCGGATGTTGTTGATGGCGGCCTTCGCCGAGTCGTGGCGGACCTTCATGATGTTGGAGATGGCGTTGTGCTCGCGGCTCTCCTTCTGCATCTCGTTCTGGAGCGCCACATAGGCCATGTTGAACTTCTGGCCGTCCGAGGCCATCAGCTTCTGCGCCTCCAGCAGGTCCCACGCGTCCCCCTGCCCCGTCGCCGCGCTCCCCGTCGAAGCCGTTGGCCCCGGCGTGCCCGCGCGCGCCGACGTCGCGGAGGCGCCTCCCGTCGCCGACACCGACGACACCGCTTCAGCCGGCACCGCCGCGGACACCGTGCCGCTCAGCGTGGACACCACCGCGCTGGAGATGGGGCCTGACGGCAACATGCCGCCCACGAGCCCCGCGCCCGTGCGCACCACCTCGCGCGCCGCCCGCGCCAGCGTGGGGCCGAACTCCGTCTTCGGCGTCTGGCGCGCGATGGACGGGGCGATGCTCAACGACGGGATGCGACGGTCTTCCAAGGGGTGCCTCCGGCAGGGATTCGCCAGGGCTGCCATCCACCATCCGTGCCAGGGGCCAACCCCTTGAAACGACAGGAGCGCGCTCCGTCACTCCAGCGCCAGGCGTCTCCGCGGCGCGCGCGCCACGTCCACGGCGCGGGACGGCGGGCGAAAACCCGAAAACTTGCCACCGCTCCAACCTGCATCACAGTTGTCGCGTCCTGTCGCACCCGAAGGTGAGCTTCCGATGATGAACCCCTCCAATGGTCCCCGTCCGAACGAGCGCGAGCGCTACCACCCGCGCGTCGAAGCCCGGCTCCAGGTGAAGGTGCTCCTGTCGGGCCGCACCGTGACGGCGCAGGCGCGCGACATCTCCATGAACGGCCTGTTCCTCCAGGCCCACCCGGCGGACTCGCAGCGCGCGCTCACCATCGCCCTGCCGCTGCCGGGCGACCGGGAGCTCGTCACCATGTGCACCATCCGCCGCCGGGAAGTGGACGGCGTCGCGCTGGAGTTCGGCGAGCTGGACTGGGACGACCTCATCGCCCTGGCCCGCTTCCTCCACCCGCACCTGCCGTAAGGGCCTTCCAGTGGAGCGTCAGTCCGCGGCCGAGCGGGCCATGCGCAGCCGCTCCACCAGGTCCATCAGCTCCGCGCCGCGGAAGGGCTTGTGGATGTAGCCGTCCGCGCCCGCCTGCGTCGCGCTCTCCACGTCCGCCTTCTTCGCCTTCGCGGTGAGCATGTAGAGCGGCACCTTCGCCGTGGCCGGGTCGCTCTTCAGGATGCGGCACACGGAGACGCCGTCCAGCTGCGGCAGCACCACGTCCATCAGGATGAGGTGGAAGTCGCGGTCGCGGGCCAGCTTCAGGCCTTCGATGCCATTGGCCGCGCACACCACGTCCACCGCGCCGTCGCTCAACATGGAGCGCACCAGCTCGCGGATGACGGGCTCGTCCTCGACGAGCAGGATGTGGAAGGGCGCTTGCGCGTTGCCAGCCATGGTTCCTCGGGGCCCCTCGTAGGCCATTGCCCAGGCGACGTCCAGCGAAGCGACGCCTCCCGGTAGCCCCTCTGTACGAAAGCGGTCCCCTGTCGGTTTTCCACGCGGGCAGGGTCGCTCCGGCCCCGCCTAGATTTCGGAGACGCCGTCGCGCTCGGCCCAGCCCTCCAGGCCGTTGGGCAGGCGGATGCGGACGTACTTCCCCGTCTCATCCAGCAGCTGCACCTTCAGGCCGGCGTGCACCTCGAAGAGCGAGCGCCCTTCCGAGCGAGGCAGCTCCCGCGCCACCAGCGTGGGCGCCAGCACCACGGCCTCGTGCACGTTCTGGTGCACCCAGATGTGCGCGCCCAGGAGCAGCGCCGCCGGCACCGCCGCCGTGAGGCAGAGGCCCGCCACCACCGCCACCGCCGTGCTCCGCATCGCGGGGAAGGCGCGCCGGAAGAGCAGCAGCGCGAAGCCCACCAGCCACGCGACGAAGAAGATCCAGGCCACGGCCGCGCCGTCCGTCGCGGCCGCCAGCCGGGGGAGGAAGGCCTCGTCGGCGGAGGCGCCCACGACCTTGTCCACCTGCCGCGCCCGCGCCAGGGCCAGGTTGGCCTCCAGGTCCTCGGCGCGTCCGCCCTGCTTCCGGGCCTGCTCCAGCGACAGCACCGCGCGGCCCAGGTCGCCCCGGGCCAGGTGCGTGGTGCCCAGGTTGTAGAGCACGTCCGGTCCGCCGAAGCCGTGGGCGATGAGCTTCTCGTACTGGGCCTGCGCGGTGGCGTAGTCCTCGCGGCCATACGCGTCGTTGGCCTGCTGGAAGACGGCCTCCGCTTCCTCGGCGGTGTAGTAGCCCTGCGTCGCCGCGTCGCTCATCACGCCCAGCCTTCCATCACCGCCGCCGCGGTCGCCAGCACCTTGCGCCGCTCACCCGGCTCCACCCCGCCGCCGTAGCGGCCCAGGTCGCACGCCTCCAGCACGAAGAGCACGCGCGCGCGCCGCTCCGCGTCCACGCCCGCCGCCGCCAGCTTCTCCCCGAGCGCCTCGCGCGTCAGCCCGCCCACAGGGAAGCCCAGCTGGGCCTCCAGGAAGCCGGCCATCGCCCGCTCCACCTCCACGTAGAACGCGCCCGCGTCCGCGCCCGCCTTGAGCTTCTCCGCCTCCGCCAGCCGCTTGCGCGCGGCCTTCGCCTGCTGACGGCTCCGGCCCGCCTCGGAGCGGGTGGCCAGCCGGCCGCGCATGCCGCCCGCGAACGCCACGCCCGCCAGCAGGCCCAGCGGCGCCAGCACACCCACGAGGAAGAAGGGCCGCATCCACACGGGCTGCGACGGCCCCACGAAGTGGGCCCGGGCGCGCACCGGACGCAGGCCCCCGGTGGTGAGCACGTTCTTCTGCTCGTTGGCCGCGTCCGCCACCTGCGAGGGCGTCATCGACGATGGCAGCGAGGACACGCCGCCCGCGCCCGCCTCCACGGTGAGGGTCACGGGGTCCGTGCGCGCCGTTTCATATTGGCGCCGCGACGGGTCGAAGTACGGGAAGCGCAGCTCCGGCAGCGTGAAGGTGCCCGTGCGCTGCGGCATCACCAGGTACTCCACCACGCGGCGGCCCTGGATGCGGTTGCGGTTGGGCGCGAGCCGGTCCGTCGTCGTGGGCTCGTAGATTTTCAGCGCGGCCGGGCCGGTGAGCTTCGGCGGGGTGACGTTCTTCACGTTGCCCTGCCCCTCCAGGATGACCTTCACCGTGATGGGCTGCCCCAGCTCCACGCGCGTCTGCGACACGTCCAGCGACAGGCGCCACGAGCCCACGTTCGCGTTGGACATGTCCGGCGGCGCGCCGCCCGGCAGCGGCCGAACCTTCACCTTCAGGCCGTTGGAAACACGGTGCACGCGGTGGCCCGCGAAGAGGAAGCCCGTGGTGATGTCCGCCTCCGCCGGAGTGATCAGCAGCGTGCCGGACTTCACCGGGAAGAGCGCGCGGCGGCGCAGCAGGTAGGCGCGGTACGGGATGCCGTCCACCACCTTCTGCTCGCCCGTGAGCTGCGTGGGGCTCTCCACCTCTTCGGTCCAGAAGCCCTCCAGCTTGGGCATCGTCACCGCGTCCACGCTGGACAGGTCCACGCGCGAGTAGATGTAGAGCGACAGCGTGGCCTGCTCGCCCACGTAGAGGTCGTCGCGGTCCAGGCTCGCGCGCAGGAACAGGTCCGAGTCTCCGCGCGGAATCACCGGCTCGTCGTCCCGCAGGTCCGAGTCGTCGTCCCCGAACGGGTCCGGCATGTTGCGGAAGTTGCGGAACGGATCCGGCAGCTGCGGCCGGCCGCCCTGCTGCGCCTGGGGCGCGTTGCCCACGCGGCCTTCGCGCACCGTCATCTGCACGGCGTCCGTGCGGTACGTGCGGCCTCCCGCGGTGAGCGTGGCGGGCGGAAGGGTGAGCTTGCCCGCGCGCAGCGGACGCATCAGCAGCTCGTGGCGGGTGATGTCCTGGATGACGGCGGGGCCGCCGCCGGACAACGAGATGGAGCGCTGGCTGCCGCGCGACGAGGAGAGCACCTCGAAGTCGTTGGACTCGGGCAGGCGCAGCTGGGCGTTGGACGGCGCGTCCACCATCACCACGGTGAGCTTGAAGGTGTCGTCGGTGCCCACCTCGGTGCGGTCCACCGTCTGGTAGAACTCGATGTCCGCCGCCCACGCCGGCGCAGTGGCCAGGAGGGCGAGCACGGCGAGCAGCGCCGTGCGCCCGCTACCAGTCCTTCTCATTGGGCTTCCTCTGCTTCTTCTTCTGCTGGAAACGCCAGAGCTGGAGATTCTTCTCGTTCTGCTTCATCGCATCCAGCAGGCGCTCGGCCTCCTGCCGGTCGACGTCGCCCGGCGAACTTCCGCCGTCGCGCGGGTTGGATTCCGTCTCCTCCTCGCCCTCGCTGCCGCCGTCCGCGCCACCATCGCGCGAGTCGCCTTCGCCCTCGTCCTGGCCACCGTCGCCCTGCCCCCCGTCCGAGCCACCGTCGCCGGGCCCGGCATCGCCGCCGCCTCCGTCCGCGCCGCCGTCCTGACCACCATCCTGGCCGCCGCCGTCCTGGCCTCCGTCAGCCCCACCGTCCTGGCCTCCGTCAGCCCCACCGTCCTGGCCTCCGTCGGCGCCGCCATCCGAACCGCCGTCCTGGCCTCCGTCCTGCGGCGTGCCGCCGTCACCCTTCTGGCCGCCGTCCTCGCCCGCGTCCGGACGTCCACCGTCGTTGCCGCCGTCTTGGCCTCCGTCGGTGCCGCCATCCGGGCCGTTCTGGGGCGGAGGCAGGTCGCGCAGCACCACCTCGTAGTTGTGCCGGGCCTGCGGATCCGTGGGGTCCAACGTGAGCGCCTTGCGGTAGGACTTGAGCGCCTCCGAGCGGTCACCCGCCGTGGCCGCGAGGTTGCCCAGGTTGTACCAGCTCTTCTGCGCCAGGTCGGGCTGGCGCGAGGACTCCGCCACCTGCCTGAAGGCCTCGCGCGCCTCCGCATTGCGGCCCAGCTTCGCCAGCGCGTCCCCGCGGTTGAACTCCACCGTCGGATCATTGGGCCGCTCCTTCTTCGCGGCCTCGAAGTCCTTCAGCGCGTCCTCGTAGCGTCCGGCCGCGTAGGCCTCGCGCCCGCGCTGCACCAGCGGGTGGTCCTTCTCCAGCGGCCCCACCGCCCACGCGGGCCCCGGCAGCGCCAAGAGGCCCGCCAGGCCCACCGCCATCGCGCGCGCCGCGCGCCGCCGCATCGGATGCGTGCTCATGCGGCCCTCCGGCGCGAGGGGATGAGCGCCATGCCCAGCACCAGCAGCACCAAGCCAGGGACGGCGAACCACTGGAAGCGCTCGTCGTAGCGGACCGTCACGCGGCTCTCCAGCTCGCTCTTCTGCAACTGGTCGATGCGCTCCACCACCTGTCCCATCGCCACGCCGTTGGGTTGGTAGAAGAAGGCGCCGCCCGTGGCGTCCGCGATGGCCGTGAGGCCCGCGCGGTCCAGGCGCGTGATGACCGTGTCGCCGTTGGAGTCCTTCTTGTAGTCCACGAACTCGCCGCGCCTGTCGTAGACGGGGATGGGCTCACCGGAGTCCGAGCCCACGCCCACCGCGAGCACCTGGACGCGCGCGTCCTTGAGCGCGTCCGTGGCCTCGCGCACGTCGCCCGTGAGGTCCTCGCCGTCCGACAGCAGCACCACCACGCGCTCCTTGGAGCCCCGGTCCGCGTTGTCCAGCACCTGCTTGGCCAGCCGCAGCGCCGCGCCCACGTTCGTGCCGCCCTGGGGCATCGCGTCCGGATCCACCGCGCGCAGGAACAGCTTCACCGCCGAGTAGTCCGACGTGAGCGGCGACTGCACGAACGCATCCCCCGCGAACACCACCAGGCCCGCGCGGTCGCCCTTCAGTTCATCCAGCAGCGTGTTGAGCTCCAGCCGCGCGCGGTCCAGCCGGCTGGGCTGCACGTCCCGGGCGAGCATGGACTTGGACGCATCCAGCGCCACCACCACGTCGATGCCCCGGCGCTTCGTCAGTTCGCTCTTCGTGCCGCACTGGGGCTGCGCGAGCGCGAGCCCGAACAGCATCAGCCCCAGCCCGTACAGGCCGCCCTGCACCGCCGGCCGCCACACGGACACGCCGGGCGCGAGCGCCGTCACGTGGCGCTCCGCGATGAGCGCCGACAGCCGCGTCCTGCGGCCCAGCGCCTTGAGCAGCGCGAGCACCCCCAAGAGCAGGCCCACCAGCAGCAGCCCCAGGTACAGCGGCTGCGCCAGGCCCACCTGGTAGCCCAGGAGCGTGAAGCGCCAGGCGTCCATCGTGGGCATCATGGGAACACCCGCAGGACGGTGGCGCGCAGCAGCAGCTCCAGCGCGGCGAGCCCGAAGGCCACCAGCAGGAACGGGTGGAAGTTCTCCTTGTACGTGGCGCTGGCGCCGCCCTCCATCAGCTTCGAGCGCTCCAGCGAGTCCAGCACCTTCTGCAGCCCCCGCTTGAGGCCCTCCGGGTCGGTGGCGCGGTAGTACTCGCCGCCGGTGCGGTCCGCGATGTCCTGCATCAGCTCCGGGTTGATGGGGATCTCCGTCTCGCGCCACACGGTGTTGCCGAACAGGTCCGTGCCCTGCGGGAAGGGCACCTTGCCGCCCTTGCCCACCAGGATGGTGTAGATGGGGATGTGGAGCGACGCGGCCATGTTCGCCGCGTCCAGCGGGGAAATCTTGCCGGCGTTGTTGTCGCCGTCGGTGATGAGGACCACCACGCGGCTCTTCGCGTCGGAGTCGCGCAGGCGGTTGAGCGACGTGGCGATGGCGTCACCAATGGCCGTGCCGTCCTCCAGCACGCGGGTGCGCAGCTGCTTGAGCACCTCCTTCAGCACGCCGTAGTCCAGCGTCAGCGGGGACTGCGTGTACGCGGCGCCGGAGAACACCACCAGGCCCAGGCGGTCGTTCACGCGGCCGGAGATGAACTCGGTCAGCACTTCCTTCGCCACGTTGAGGCGGTTCTGCGGACGGAAGTCACCGGCCTCCATGGACGTGGACAGGTCCAGCGCCACCACGATGTCGATGCCCTCCACCGACAGGTCGCGCACGCGAGAGTCGCGCGACTGCGGCCGGGCGATGGCCACCACCGCCGCCACCAGTGCCGCCACGCGGAGGATGGGCAAGAGCGGCAGCAGGTACGTGCGGAAGCCCCGGCCGCCCTTCGCGAAGACATGCGCGGCGGAGAAGCGCAGCGTGGCGCGGCGCTTGCGTTCCCAGAACGCGAGCGCCAGCAGCAGCGGCGCCAACAGCAGGGCCCAGAGCGCCTCCGGGTTATTGAACGCGAGGTCCGGGGGCAGCATCGGGCTTGGGGGGAGCGGGAGGAACGTACGTTTTCGCGAGCAGGTCGTAGCCGAAGGCCAGCGCCTGATTGCAGGACTCGGGAGAGGCGTCGGCGCGGGCGTACTTCACCATGTCCGACTCGGAGACGAAGCGCATCAGCGCGTCCTCTGGCAGGCCCGGCGTGGGCAGCTTGCGCAGGGACGCCATCAGTTCGGACGACGTGCACTCCAGGGCCTCGAAGCCGTAGCGCTCGCCCAGGTAGCCGCGCACGATTTCGGAGAGGCGGAAGTAGAAGTCCTTCACGTGGCCGCGGCCGGGAAGGTCCTCGCGCTTGAGCGCGTCCAGGGACTGGCGCACGCGCACGTCCAGCGGCAGCACGGGGACGACCTTCTCGCGCTTCGGCCGGCGCTGCCACCAGCGCACCAGCGCCCAGGCCGCGACGGCCACCGCCAGCGCCACCGCCAGCGCGTAGAGCAGCGTCCAGGAGCGGATGGGCACTTCCTGCGGGGGCTGGTAGTCGAACAGCTCCGCGCCCTGCCCCTGCGCGTCCGGAGGCAGCGTGGAGGTCACCTCCACCGTCTTGCCCTTGAGCACGAAGCGGCGCGGCCCCTCGGGCGTCGCCACGTCGAAGGCGAGGTCCGGCAGTTGCACGTCGCCCAGGTCGAACGCGGAGAAGCGCAGGCCGAACGTCGTGGTCGCGTCGTTCGCGTTGTCCTGGCGCTGGCGCGTCTGTTGGAGCAGCTCCACCGAGCTCTCGCCCGTGGGCGCCACCAGCTCATAGCGCTGGTCCTTCGGGTGCGTGAGCGTCACCTGGTAGGTGAAGGGCTCGCCGATGTGCACCGCCTCCGGCTCGACGCGCGCGGATGCGCCCGTGGGCGTCACCAGCTCCAGGGCGGCCTGGACCTGGGCCTTGGGGGCGCCAGGAGCCGGGGCCTGGGCCCAGGCGGACGGCGCGCTGACGAGGAGAACGGCCGCGAGGACGAGCGCGTGTCTCATGCCGCCATCCTCCGGGCCCGCGCGCGGAAGAAGTTCGCCAGCGCCTTGCCGTGATCATCCCCGGCGCGCAGCTCCACGTGGTCCAGCTCCAGCTTCTTGAACAGCTTGCGGCGCTCGTCGCGCTGGGCCTGCATGGCGCGCATGAACCTGCCGCGCACGGCGGTGGAGCTGGTGTCCACCACGAAGCGCTCGCCCGTCTCCGGGTCCTCCATCTCCACCAGGCCGTGGGCGGGGAAGCGCTGCTCCAGCGGATCCTCGATGACGACCGGCACCAGGTCGTGGCGGCGGCCCACCAGGCGCAGCGGCTTCTCGTAGCCCGTGGCCATGAAGTCCGACACGAGGAACGTCACGGCCTTCCGCTTGGACACCTGCGTCAGGTACGTGAGCCCCGCGGACAGGTCCGTGCCGTGGCCCTTGGGCTTGAAGGTGAGGATGTCGCTCACGAGCCGCAGCACGTGCATGCGGCCCTTGCGCGGCGGGACGACCTTCTCCACCCGGTCCGAGAAGAGGATGAGCCCCACGCGGTCGTTGTTCGCGATGGCGCTGAACGCGATTTGAGCGGCCACCTCCGCGGCGACCTCCGCCTTGGTGCGGTCCTTGGAGCCGAACTCGTTGGAGGCGGACACGTCCACCAGGAGCATCACCGTGAGCTCGCGCTCCTCGGTGAAGACCTTGATGAACGCTTCGTTCATGCGCGCGGTGACGTTCCAGTCGATGAAGCGGATCTCGTCGCCGGGCTGGTACTGGCGCACCTCGGAGAAGGCCATGCCGCGGCCCTTGAACACCGAGTGGTACTGGCCGGCCAGCATGTCGGAGACCACCTTGCGGGTGCGGATCTCCAACTTGCGGATGCGGCGGATGAGGTCCTTGGGCAGCACGGGCGCGCTCTTACCGGGGCCTGGTCAGGGGACTTCCACGCGGTCGAAGACGCGCTGGATGATCTTCTCCTGGGTGAGCTCCTCGGCCTCCGCCTCGTAGGTCATCGCGATGCGGTGTCGGAGCACGTCGAAGGCGATGGCCTTCACGTCCTCCGGGGTGACGAAGCCGCGGTGGCGCAGGAACGCGTGCGCGCGGGCCGCCTGGGCCAGGGCGATGGTGGCGCGCGGCGAGGCCCCGAACTGGATGTAGTCCGCCAGGTCCTTGAGGCCGTAGCGCGCGGGCTCACGCGTGGCGAACACCACGTTGAGGATGTACTCCTTCACCTTCTCGTCCATGTAGATGGCGTGGACGAGCTCGCGCGCGCGCACCAGGTGCTCCAGCGAGATGACCCGCTGGACCTTGGGCGACGAGCCGCCGGACATCCGGTCCATGATGACCTTCTCTTCATCACGGGTCGGGTAGCCCACCTTCACCTTGAGCATGAAGCGGTCCACCTGCGCTTCGGGGAGGGGGTAGGTGCCCTCCTGCTCAATGGGGTTCATCGTGGCCAGCACGAGGAAGGGCGAGGGCAGGCCGAAGGTCTGGTCGCCGATGGTGACCTGGCGCTCGGCCATGGCCTCCAGGAGGGCGGACTGGACCTTGGCGGGGGCGCGGTTGATTTCGTCCGCGAGGACGATGTTCGCGAAGATGGGCCCCTTGCGGACGGTGAACGCGGCCGTCTGCTGGTTGTAGATCATGGTGCCGACGAGGTCCGCCGGCAGCAGGTCGGGCGTGAACTGCACGCGCATGAAGGTGGCGCTGAGCGAGTCCGCCACGGTGCGCACGGTCAGCGTCTTGGCGAGTCCGGGCACGCCCTCCAGGAGGACGTGGCCGTTGCACAAGAGGCCGATGAGGATGCGTTCGAGCATGTACCGCTGCCCGACGATGACCTTGCCGGTCTCCTGGTTGAGGACCTCGACGAAGCTGCTTTCCTGCTGCACGCGTTCGGTGAGCGCGCGAATGTCGGTGTTCATGTCCCCTCTGTCGGCCTGGGCGGCGGGCAGCCTAGGGTTCCCGGGCGTCCGGCTCAACACCGCTGTAGGCCGGACATTCCGTCAAGCCGCCCCGTGCCGTAAAGGGTCATCC
>NZ_RAWC01000017.1:0-78927 GCF_003611685.1 Corallococcus sp. CA049B
CGGGGGCGAATCTCGCCGGCCTCTATGCCCTCGTCGCCACCTGCGAGGCCAACGGCGTCAATCCCGAGGAGTACCTGGCCGACATGCTGCTGCGCGTGCAGACGCACCCGCACTCGCGCATCGGTGAGCTGCTACCTCACGAGTGGAAGCGGCGACGCGCTGCTGACCCGCCCGAGTCACCCCTCCAGCCCAGTCCCTGAACAGCTGACTCCTCGCGGCGCTCGCCGAGCACGGTCCGTGTCTGTCATCAAGCCTCCCGGCACGTCATTGGCCGGACGGTTACTAACAGAGCGGCATCCCATTCCAAGGCGGGGGTAGAGACCTGAGCAATCTCTCATTTGAAGTTTCCCCTCGGAGAACCCGTGAGCGGCCGAGCAGGCGAACTCAGAGGGAGAACTGAAAATGAGGGGATGCATCAGCCAGTGGGTGGCTATGACTACATCATGCTAATAGTAAGATTACGGGACGCCTACGGCGTGGCGGCAACTTCCGCTCGCATGGTCGGAGTGAACAATTATCAGTGCTGACGCTCGCCTACGTGCAGGCGTACTCCCGCACGGTGACGCAGTAGTCCAGTCCCGTGTAGGCGCCGAAGTTTGTGACGTCGAACCGCACCGAATTGTTCCAACTGTCGAGGTTCAGGTACGAGTTGTCGACGTACATGGTCTCAGCAAGGGTCTGGGAATTGACCTCAAGCTCGCCCCAGGGCTGCTGGCCGACGAACTGATTGTTGACGAAGACGCTCGCCATACTATCGGCGTGCACCTCGATCTTGAGCCGAATGGTGCGAATCCTGATCGTCCAACTCGCGACGTAGAAGGAGTCGAAGTAACTCACCGCAAGTGCTCGGTGTACCCGTCAGCGGGTGACCAGTCGCCGAATGTACTTCCCAAAGCGCACCGCATCGTACGATGATAAACCCCTACGCATTACCTCCCGGCGATACTGGAGGCGAAAGACTTCGGCGCGAGCCGCTTGCAGCTTGCCCTCAAGCTGACTGATGGCCTTATGTGCAACTGAGGAGGTTGCATCCATCTCCGTCTTGGCTTGAGCGAATTCAGGCGCGAATCGATCCCGCACTGCCAATTCGGCGGTTTTCAAACTCCCTTCGGCTTGGAGTTCGAGCACAGCAAGGCGTTCTCGCTCGCGCGTTACCTGAACTCGAACATCATTGACCTCATCCGCGTTCTGTTGCCACATACGGTCAAGCTCAAGCTCCAAATCGACATGGATCTTGGCGTACTTGCTGCGGATGTTCTGGGTGGTGCTCCCATCTAGCTTCGTGGGCATCATGGAGCGAGCCTGTCGCTCGACTTCTTGGCGCCAAACCCAGAGCGCATGCGCTCTGGCGGGACCGATCCCGTGCACGTGCTGCACCGCGTGCGGCGACGAAATGCTTGCCGCCGTGTAGAACCCCGCCATGTCCAACTTGTACTTCAGTGCCGCCTTGACGCCCGGGATGTCTGCGTTTCCGAGCGTTGCTCGATGTAGTGCAGTGGAAATGAACTGCTTTTGCAGAGCCCGCAGCGCATCGTCCATTTCTGATTGTTCGCTGAACGTTACTTCCGCGATCCGCTGCTGCAGGCCAGAGATGCGGGCGCCTGAGTCCCTTTGGATTATCCCGAGTCGGTCACTCTCAAAAAGGTCGGCGGCTCGCTGTTTCTGCGTAATCTGCGCTCGCTCCGACTGGTACTTTGCATTATGTCGCTCCAGTTCCTTGGCTTTCCTCTTCTGGATTGCCTCCTCGACCTTGCGATATTGCTCGCACAGTGCTGCGAGCTCACTCTTCACGTGCCTCAACTCATTCGCGAGCGACGCAATGAGTGACTCGCCTTTATGCGCCTCTTTCTCCGCTGCCTGAAGACTGCGCCGTGCCTGTGCACGAGCTTGGACGGCTGGCTCCCGACAATGCTGAAGGAGAAGAAAAAGCACAACAAGGAGCGCGACAAATGGAACGAAGAAGAGCGTCAGTGCAGGTAGCGCCGCACCAAAGACTCCGACTCCTATCACGATCGCAAAAATAACGCTGTAGGCCGTTATCACTTGCTCACGAGCCTTGCTCCCAACGAATTGAGCTGACGCTTTCGTGGGGGGCTCAACGAAGTCAAGGACCCAAGAAGCAGGAGCGCCGACCGGGGCTTGCGATGAGGGAGCAGTTGGAAACCTTGGTGCATGGGTGGACTTATGATCACCCACCCAACTTGGAATGGCGCTCAACTGAGATGTTGGCGTTGCGGTCTGAAGCAGATTGCCGTCAAGCGGGGGAACCTGACCAGCAGGGAGAGAGAGCAACGTCTTGAAGAGCGCGGTGAGCGATCGAACACCTTGCTCTCTGGAGTTCAGGAGCGTGAGCAGTACCTTCGATTTCTCAGGCTCGGCAAAGTCGCGCTTACGAAAGAGCAGGCAGTCGTCGCCGCACTTGAATTGTCCCCAGAGCTGCGGCTGGCTTGCGAGTGCCAAGATGGAAATGAGGACGACCCATGCGGAGAAGTTGTCGAGGTCCGGGCCAAAGAGGTCGCCTCGCTTAGGGTGTTGGTAGTTGTCGTGTCCACGCTCGTAACTCGTGGAGCCTGCCAACGAAGGCACGAACATACCGTCATAGTCGATAAGACGCAGTTCATCGCCGACGATGAGGACGTTCCCGTGTTGAAGGTCTCCGTGGGCGATTCCGGACTGGCGCAGCGCCCGCATCATTTCGACCCACTTGGTCGCCAGTGCAAGCAACGCCTTCGGGGAGCGCAGGTTCCGTTCAATGTGCGAGCCAAGAGACTCGCCGTTGAGCCACTCCATCTTCAGGATGGGCAACCACTGGCCCCGCACCTGAATGCCCTTTTCAATGAATGTGAAGCCCACCGCGTAGCGCAGCTTGGTGACTTCGAGATGCCTGCTTATTTCCGCGTAACGCCGCTTCTGGTCGTGGTGGATCGAACGTGTGAAGCAGCGTACTGCCCATGACTGCGTGCCGCAGTTCAGCCGGTATACTGTCGCAAAGTTCCCAGACCTTGCTTTGGGGAATGGAAGTGCCGGACTGGTGAGTTCGGGCTGCCCGGACTTCAAGTCCGAGTCGCTGAATACCTGGCTTGGGTTCTGCACCGCCTCTTGGTACTCGCTATCGGTAGGAAGGGACATTGACGAGCCTTTAGAAAACGTCAATCCGCATCAAGGTCGAGTCGTCGTTCTTGAGCGTGCCATCCCTGCGCAGTCGCGCAATCATTGCGTCAAAGGCCTCGGCTTGGTCCGTCGTGTTCAGGTCTCGGAGGACACGCCAAGGAGCGCGTCCTGCTTCATCTTCTGCCATGAACCAACAAGCAAGGGCGTCGGTCATCAGGTACAGCGTATCGCCGGGCTCGCAGGTGCCTTCTGCGATGCGGAGGTGCGCTTCGAGAGCTACCGAGTCGCCCAGATTGCTCGAAAGCAAGAAGGGTGATGAGCCGAACTCAGATGAATGCTCCAGTGGGAAGCGACACATGATGCGTTCAGCTCGCACTTGCACGAGACAAGAGTCTCCGACTGCTTGGGCGCGCCATGCCGAGTGCTCTTGCCCATCGCGACCATTCCGAAGGTGCAGGCTTAGAAACGACGCGAACGCCCCATCCTGGGCCTTGACTGCCGCGTACCATGGAAGCTCTTTCCGCCCGACCTCGGCGGCCCATAGAGGGCGTGCGCTAGCCAGTAGGCTTGGCACATCCATGGTGTCATTGGACTCGGAGAACAACGATACGAGCAGTCGTGCCCACACGCCCGAAAACGAACTCTCAGTGGCTCCGTCAGAGATTGCGAAGCGAAACGACTCGCCGGTTTTGCGCGCCGGTGCCTTCGAAGAAAACGAGTCCTCGTACTCGGCAACCGAGCTTCCGGCCTTCTGCACCCAAAAGACTTCTTCGTTGATCTCCACTCCCATGCGTCACCTACCGCAGGTTGCTGGGGCGCGTGCCAATGTTCAGGAACTTGATGACGGCCACCATGTCCGCGTTGAAGACGAAGCCGCGAGTCCCCTCGGATGTCTTGATACCCTCCTGCTCGGCGGTGGCGCGCATTCCCGGCGTGAGTTGGCTCGACATCTGAAAGAGCAGCTTGGCGAACTGGTCAGGAAGCACCACCTCGGTGTCCGGGAATTCGATCGGCGTGCTCCTTTTCGAGGAGAGATGCACGTTAAGGAAGAGAACCTCTCCGTCGCTGCTGCGGAGCTTTCGAAGAGCTTCGGCGACGGCGGTGGGGTCACCGTCGGTTGCTTCCCCGTCGGTGATGTTCACAACGATGGGAGGAAATGCATCGGGGTGTTGGCGCAGCCATCCTTCCAGAATTTCCTTGGCGCGCGTGATTGCATGACACATCGGCGTGCCGCCATTCGCGACTGGCTCAAACCAGATCGGGAACCGGATCTTCTCCTTCAGAATGCCGCCCGCGCCATCATCGCGCTCGCGGGTGCGCTCGTCGATCCGAGCGGGCGAGTTTCCGACCTCACTGATAAGCACCGTGTCACGACCCGCGAGCGAACCGCTGAACGCGGGACCGACGCTGGCTCCGTAACCGAGGACGCCGACGTGAAAGTAGTCACGGATGCCCTCCTCCTTTGCGCACTTGATGACCAGGTTCTGAAGGAGTCGGTTCGTTGCATCCGCAACGCCATCAGCCTTCTTCTTTTGCGATTCACCGCTGCCACCGAACGGGTCAGCCATTGATCCCGACTGGTCTACCAAGAACAGCAAGCACGTCGGGTTGCTTCTGCTGATTTCTGCCGAGTAGGCCACGACGACCCCCATGAAGGTTTACCGCCGAGACGGCTGCGGTCTGGTGAATTTCCCATCAATCAATGGAGCCCTCAAGAGCCGAATGGACGCCGATGGGTTCTGTCCGTCTGGGCCCAGCTCCGAACCTCACCCCGGCAGTACAGGAGATGAAGCGCATCGGCTAAACCCTCTCACACGGTCGGGTCGGGGGCCGGCGCGGTGGTGTGCAGGCTGCTCTTGGCTGTTTCCGCCGTTTCCAGCTTCGTGCCCGTGTAGAGCGGGCCATCACTCCGTCTCCAGTCCCCGCCACGTCGAACCGGACAGGCGGGTTTCCCGCATCCGGCTCACCGCGAAGGCGTCATCTCACCAGGGTTATGGTTCCGCTCGGCGGGAGGCCTGCTTTCAGGACGGCGTAGTACCTCACCCGGTAGTCATCGAAGAGCCCCCAGGCGCCGTACACGACGTCCTTACTCCACCGCTTCCAACCGAATCCCCCTCGCTTCGCTCTCTTCGCCGCGAACCGCCTCACCTTGAGCTCAACGTGGTGCTTCACCCTGTCGAGCGCTTGGTACGAGTTGCCCCACCGGAAGTAGTTCACCCAACCGCGCACGATGGCATTCACCTCCGCCACGGCTGCCTGCACCGCGAGTGCTCGGCTGTCCCGCAGGACGTAGCGCACGCGGCGTAGGACTTCGGTGACCTTCTTTCGTCGAGGATTCGTATTCGGGTACCACGTCCCCGTCTTCGGGCTCCGCTTCCATCGGAAGTCGAAGCCCAGGAACGCGAAGGAGGCGCCACGGTCGGTCATTGTCACCGTCCGCGTCTTCTCCGTATTGAGCGACACGCCGAGTGCCTCCGCCTCTCGGCGGATGCGCTCCAGCGCCCGGGATGCCCACCTCCGTCCTTTCTCGGAGTTGGGGGCGAGCACCACCATGTCGTCCAAGTACCGCGCATAGCTGAGGAAGCCTCGTCCTCGGTCCAGGGCATGGTCAAGGCCGTTCAGCGCGATGTTGGCCAGCAACGGAGACAGGGGCGAGCCCTGCGGGATTCCCCTGTCCCCCGTGCTCTTCAGGAACTGGTTCACGAGCGCCAATACCTCGCCGTCCTGGACTCTTCGGGCCACCCGCTCCAGCAGCGGCGCGTGCCGGATGCTGTCGAAGTAGGCCTTCAAGTCCACATCCACGACGTGGTGCCTGCGCCGTCGCAGCCCCTGCCGCACGGTGTCGATGGCTTCATGCGCCGAGCGCCCCGGCCTTGCCCCAAAGGAGCTGCCCGAGAAGTCGGCCTCGAAGATTGGCTCCAATACCAGCCGGAGGGCCCCTTGGACGACGCGGTCTCGAATCGCTGGAATCGAGATGACACGCACCTTGCCGCCCTCCTTCGGAATCTCTCTTCGTCGGTACGGTCTGGGGCGGTAGGTGCCGGTGCGGAGTTCCTCGGCAACCGCACCGAGAAACCCTGCCCGTCCCTCCTCCTCGATGTGCTCGAAGCTGATGCCGTCTTGCCCGGGAGCCCCGCCGTTGCGCTTGGCTTCCAGGTAGGCGGCTTCGAGAAGCTCGGGTTTGAGGACGTGGACGTACAATCCCCAGAAGCGATGCTTCGGGGCGGATTTCGCCCGATGGCCTATCCTCGCGCGGAGTTCCTGCGGACTGATGGTGGGCTTTGTCATCCCGCTCTCGCCTCGCTCCTCTGCTCGGAGTGCCTCCGGTAGGGGTCCTTCGCTCCACGGGCATTACCCCGCTTCCGCGCTACTACGACCCCATCCGCCGGGCTCTCGCCTTCGCCGGGCTTCGCCTCGTCGGCTCGCCGCGGCTACCTTGCTTCCGCGGGCTTTCTCCGCGGGGCGAGGAGCCCCTCCCTGTTTCCACTCATGTCCTTGTGCACGTGCCGTCGCCCTCTACCCCGCCGGGTGGTGCGCCCCCTCGGTCGTTCTGCGGGGACGCCCTGCTGCCTTCGCCGTAGTTGTGGCGGCTCGGCACCCGGTGGCATCAATTGACGGGGCCTCGACTGGGCGTTCACGCGTCGTTACGGCCCGCGCACTCGCTCACCCCGCTGAGACGGGGCTTTGTCGGTGGGCTTCACCGCAGGGATCTCCCCTGTCGGCGCCACCCCAGCTATGCGGCCTTGACCTGTTGCCGCCTCGGGACTTTCACCCTACGGGTCCATGAGTTCCTCCAGGCATCACACAACTGCCTTGACGCACACCGCACTCACACCAAGGCCGCGCTGTACGACGCGTCCATCAACCACGGCTTCGACGGCATGAAGGACCTCATCCGCAAGGCGAACACGGCCCTGGGCAACAGCGGACAGGTGGCGCCGGTGATTGGCTACAACGGCATCACGGAGTCAGCCTGGCTCCAGAAGTTCCTGGAGAAGCGCCGCGACGTGCTGGCGGCGGACTCCACCTGGGTGGAGGCGGTGGACCGCGTGGCCGCGTACGAGAAGCAGCGCCGCGTGGGCAACTGGGACCTGGGCACCGCCCTGCGCAACGACGTGCGCGCCCGCGACTGCTGGGGAACCACCTACCCGGCGAGCGGCTACACCGTGCGCAACATCAACCCGGACGGCACCTGGAGCACGCCGTCCTCGTACACCTATTCCTGCCAGTAGCAGGACGGTCCGGCACACGGGCCGTGACGGCGGGCGCCCCGGGATGGCATGACCTCAAGCCATGGCCCGTGACGTTTCGTTCTTCGACAAGCTCGGCTCGCTGCTCGCCCAGGAGCGCGAGGCCGAGAAGGCCCGCATTACCTCGCTCGCGCAAGGGCTCACCCTGCGCGAGCGTGAGGAGCAGGGCCTGTCCGTGCTGGACCTGGAGACCGTCGAGGAGGAGGTGGGCCTGGGTGGCCGCATCCTCCTCACGCTCGCCCGCGCGGACCGGGGGAAGCTGCCCACGCGCGTGTCCAACGGCGACCTGGTGGCGGTGCTGCCCCGCCGCGCGGAGGTGAAGGACCCGGCGAAGGCGCTCGTGTCGCGCGCCACCTCCACCCGCATCCAGCTGGCCTTCGACCGCGAGCCGCCCGCCTACCTGTCCGAAGGCCTGCTGCGCCTGGACGTCGTCCCCAACGACGTCACATATGAGCGCGTGCGCGCGGGGCTCCAGCGCGTGAAGGCGATGGACAAGGGCCAGGAGCGCCACAAGCGCGAGGTGCTGCTGGGCAACGAGCCCCCACGCTTCGACACCACCAAGGACTTCACCCCCACCCGCCCGCTCAACCCGGAGCAGCAGGACGCCGCGAAGCGCGCGCTCGCCGCGGAGGACTTCTTCCTGGTCCACGGCCCGCCCGGCACCGGCAAGTCCACCGTGCTGGCGGAGGTCGCGGCCCAGGCCGTCGCGCGCGGCGAGCGCCTGCTGTGCACGGCGGCCAGCAACGCCGCGGTGGACCACCTGCTGGAGCTGTGCCTGGAGCAGGGCCTGCGCGCCATCCGCGTGGGCCACCCCGCGCGCGTCGCCGCCCGCTTGCAGGAGCACACGCTGGACATCGTGGTGGAGGAGCACCCGGACCGCGTCGTCAGCCGCGACCTGTTCGACGAGGCCTTCGACCTCTTCGGCTACGCGCGCAGGCAGCGCAGCCAGGGCCGCAGCCGCGAGCGCTTCTCCAACGCCCGCTCCTCCACGGCCGAGGCCAAGGACCTGATGGACGAGGCGCGCAAGCTGGAGAAGAAGGCCGTGAAGGCCGTGCTCGCCCGCGCGGACGTGGTGTGCGTGACGCTCGCGAGCCTGGGCTCCGGCGTGCTCGCGGGCGAGGAGTTCGACCGCGCCCTGTTGGACGAGGCCACCCAGGCCACCGAGCCGCTGGCCCTCTTGGGCTTCCTGCGCGCGCCCAAGGTGGTGCTCGCCGGAGACCCTCAGCAGCTGCCGCCCACCGTGCTGTCGCAGGAGGCCTCCAAGGCGGGCCTGGGCGTAAGCCTCTTCGAGCGCCTGCTCAAGGACCACGGCGACGACGTGAAGCGCATGCTGCGCGAGCAGTACCGGATGAACGCCGCCATCATGGCCTTCCCCTCCCAGGAGATGTACGGCGGCGAGCTGCGCGCCCACCCGTCCGTGGCGGACCGCACCCTGAGCAGCGTGCTCGACTCCGGCTCGGGCGCGGAGGTGGACGCGCCGCCGGTGCTCTACCTGGACACCGCGGGCAAGGGCTTCGACGAAGAGGTGGAGCCCACCACGCACTCCCTCCTCAACCCGGGCGAGGCCACCTACGTCATCGCCCGCGTGCGTCAGCTCCTCTCCCTGGGACTGGCTCCACGCGAGGTCGCCGTCATCGCCCCGTACAGCGCCCAGGCCCGCCACCTGCGCGAGGCCCTGGAGGCCGTGCACCCGGAGGTGGAGGTGGACACCGTGGACGCGTTCCAGGGCCGGGAGAAGGACGCCATCCTGGTGAGCATGACCCGCTCCAACAGTGAGGGGCAGCTGGGCTTCCTCAACGACCTGCGCCGCATGAACGTGGCCCTCACCCGCGCCCGCCGGCACCTGTTCGTCGTGGGCGACTCCGCCACCCTCAGCAGCCACCCCTTCTACGCGCGCTTCATCGAAGGCACCCAGACGGACGGCGGCTACCGCTCGGCGTGGGAGTGGCCGGACCCCGCTGAACAATGATTGTCATTCCAACGACTCAGGGCTGCCCCGGAGGACTACGCAAGGAGTGCGACCCGGGCGCCCGAAATTTGTCGCCCCGCTGAACGAATTTTGTCACCTGCCTGGCCGCCGGGCGTGGGAGACGGCCGGAAATCAGGCATTTGGCTCCTTCCGCGAGGTCGGCACGAAGGATGCTTTCTCTTCTGGACACGGAGGGAATGCATGTCTCAAGCGCCTGTGGTGACCAAGGAGAATGACGTCTGGGTGATTCGGATCGACCGGCCCAACGGCAAGACCCAGGAGTACCGCTGCGCCACGGAGAGCCAGGCCCGGCAGCTGGCCCTGGTGCTCGGCAAGCCGGACACCGGCGGTCCGCCGCGCCCGGCGGCGGCGTCGACCAGCACCGTCGCGTAGGGTCGCCAGCACCCGGGGGGCCGGAGTAAGCCGGAGGGCACGAGGAGACACCCGTGCCCGCCGCCGCATTCGAATCCCTCACCGTCGACGCAGAAGGGCTGCCGCTGCACGTGCGGCAGCGTGGCCCCCAGGGCGCCCCCGCCGTGCTGCTGCTCCACGGGTGGCTGGACCATTCCCACAGCTTTGATCCGCTCTGCGAGCACCTGCCCGAAGCCTGGCGCACGGTGCTGCTCGACTTTCGAGGCATGGGCGAGAGCGGCCACGCGGGCCCCGGCGCCGCGTACCACTTCAGCGACCACCTGCTGGACGTGGAGGCCACCCTGGACGGGCTGGCCCTGCCCCCCGTGCACCTGGTGGGGCACTCGCTGGGCGGCATCGTCGCGCTCGCGTACGCCGCCGCGCGCCCGGAGCGCGTCCAGAGCCTGACCCTCATCGAGAGCCTGGGGCCTTCGGGTGGCCCGCCCACGGGCGCCGTGCAGCGGCTGCGCGGCTTCCTGGACGACGCGCGCCGGCCCCCCAACCGCAAGCGCTACCCCACCGTGGAGGCCGCCGCGGAGCGCCTGCGGCAGGCGAACCCCACCCTCTCCCCGGACGCGGCGCGGCTCTTCGCGCGCCATGGCACCCGGCGCACGCCGGAGGGCGACTTCGCCTTCACCTTCGATCCGCGCCACCGCCGCCGCTTCGGCCAGGGCTTCGACGAGGCCCAGTGGCTGGCGCTGGAGGCCGCCGTCACCTGCCCCGTGCAGCTCTTGCGCGGCACGGAAGGCCTGTCCCCCGCCCCGGAGCTGCTGGAGGCGCGGCTGGCCGCCCTGCGAACGCTGGCCGCCCCGCCCCGCTTCTTCGAAGGCGGCCACCATGTGCACCTGGAGCAGCCGGCCGCCATCGCCGCCGCGATCGCGGCCTTCGTGGCGAGCCATACCAGCGGCCCGGCGGCAGAAGCGTCCAGTTCATGACCTGAAAAGTTGGGGGTGCGGGTTGGCAAAAGGTCGGGAAAAACCTTTCACCCTCCAGGGCACCCCGGTTCCCTCCAGCGCTCACTTGGTCGCTGAAGTGTCCGCCAAGTCCTTGATTTCCGGTGGATGCGGCTCGGCGCCCCTGTCCGGCACGGGTCTTGATTAGGGGGAGCCCGAGTTGGATCACGTGTCCCGGGCATCCGTGTGCGTGTGGTGGGGAAGGGTGGGGAGCGGACAATGGTGATGGGGTGGAGGGGTCGGTTCGTCCTGCTGGCGTCGTTGGTGGCAGGGACGATGGCGTGTCACGAGGAGGACCAGACGCGCGGGGTGCAGGCCACGGCGGTGCTGGACGTGGACGCGCTCGACTTCGGCGAGGTGCCGGTGGGCGAGTGGCGTGAGAAGGAGGTCCGCATCCGCAACGTCGGCTACGTGCCCTTCTCCGCGCTGGAGGCGCTGGGGATTGGCAACAACCCGTCGTACCAGGTGGAGCTGACGGACGGCGGAGGCCGCGTGCCGCCGGGCGAGTCCCACGTCGTCAAGGTGCGCTTCCACCCGCTGGCCGAGGGGCCGGTGGAGGAGACGCTGCGCGTGACGACGGACGCCAACGTGGGCGCCCTGCAGCAGCTGCCCGTGCAGGGCCTGGGCACGCCCACGCGCATCGGCGTGAACCCGCCGGTGCTGGACTACGAGACGCTGGAGGTGGACAGCGACCGCACGCTGGAGGTCACCGTCACCAACCCGGTGGACCTGCCGCTGACCCTGAGGGTCGCGGGCGAGAGCGCGGATCCGTTCACCGCGGACACCATCACCGTGCCGCCCAACAGCACGCAGGTGGTGAAGACGAAGTACCTGCCCCGCGCGCTGGGGCAGATGGGCGCGCGGCTGGAGGTCGTCTCCTGCGAGACGTGCACCCCGTCCGTGGTGGACCTGAAGGGCAACTCCGTGGCGAGCGCCTTCGTGTTCGACCCGGCGCCCGTGCCCTTCGACGAGATTCCGGTGCACGAGCGCACCGAGTCCTTCACCCGCGCGCGCAACGTCACCTGGCGCCCGGTGACCATCTCCACGCTGGCCACCAGCGACCGGGCCTTCTCGCCGCTGTCCAAGCCGGAGGGCGCCACGGTGCAGCCGGGCGAGGTGGTGGAGATGCGCATGGAGTTCGCCGCGCGCTTCTCCGGCCCCAACGTAGGCAACCTCACCGTGGCGTACGCGTCCGACAAGGCGCGTGAGTCGCGCGTGATGCTGGATGCGCGCGGTGGCCGGCCCACGCTGGCCGTGGCCCCGGTGGCGCTGGACTTCGGCGAGCTGCCGGTGGGCGGCAAGGTGGAGCAGGTCATCCGCATCACCAACGCGGGCAGCAACGGCCCGCTCACCTTCACCGGCGTGCGCGCGGACGGCGACGCGGTGCAGTTCGACGTGGCCACGCCCACGCGCGGCACGCAGAACTACCCCTGGAAGGGCGGCACCTGGCCCACGCTGGAGGCCAACGGCCTTCAAATCAACCCGGGCGACGACGCGCTGGAGCTGAAGGTCTACTTCGAGCCCAGGAACGAGGGCACCTTCACCGCCACGCTCTACGTGCAGTCCAACGACCTGTTCACGCCCGAGCGGGCCATCACCCTGACGGGCCGCGCCCGCACGTCCGGCCCCTGCGTGTACGAGCTGTTGCCGCAGCCGTCGCTGGAGTTCGCCAACGTGGTGCCGGGCCGCGGCGCGGTGCTGGGCTTCTACTTCCGCAACCCGGGCCGGGCCGAGTGCGCCATCAAGAACGTGCACCTGTCCAATGACGGCGGCGGCGTGTTCACCATGCCGGGCGGTCCCATCACGGGCGGCGTGGTGCTCTACGACACGGCCTTCAGCTCCATGATTGCCTTCCGCGCGCCCACCACGGGCGGCGAGTTCAACGGCGAGCTGATGCTCACCGTCAACAACCCGGCCCACCCCACGGTGACGCTGCCCATCCACGCGGTGTCCAACCCGTCGTGCCTGGTGGCCACGCCGTCCTTCGTGGACTTCGGGCCCATCCGCTACGACTGCCCGGCGAAGCCGCGCAAGACGTTCCTGTCCAACCGCTGCAGCGCGCCGCTCACCGTGGGGGACGCCACCATCGGCAACGGCACGTCCAAGCAGTTCTCCCTGCTCACGCCGGTGACGGCGCCCATCACGCTCCAGCCCGGCGAGGGCTTCGAGATGGAGGTGGACTACGCCCGCAACGTGCTGGGCCAGCACTACAGCCCGCTGTACTTCCAGACGAGCACGGAGGCGAACCGCTTCCTCGTCCCGCTCCTGGCGGAGACCAACCACGAGGGCATCCAGGTGGACCGCTTCACGCAGGGCACCGACAGCCAGTTGGACGTGCTCTTCGTGGTCTCCAACACCACCACCATGGAGCCCTACCAGCAGCGCCTGCGCAACGCGATTCCCGGTTGGCTCGCGCGCGCCAAGGAGCTGAACGTGGACGTGCGCGTGGGCGTCACCAGCACGGGCCTGGTGCAGCGCCCGGGGCTGTGCGGCGGCGGCGCCAACGGCGGTGAGGCCGGCCGGCTCTTCCCCGTGGACGGCAGCCGCGCCCGCGTGGTGTCCGGCAACAGCGCCAACGCGGCGGCCACCATCCAGTCCAACCTGGACGTGGGCCTCTGCCACAACCTGGTGCAGGGCCTGGAGACGATGCGCCAGGGCCTGTCCGCCCCGCTGTCCGAGCAGGCCGATGACGTCCGCACCCCGCAGCCCAACGACGGCAACCTGGGCTTCACCCGCGCCGCGGCCCGCATGGCGGTGGTGGTGCTGGCGGACGAGGACGACCACTCCGGCTTCGAGCCCGACAGCTACATCCAGTTCCTCCAGACGCTGAAGGGCACGGGCATGTCCCAGCGCAGCAACCTGCACGCGCTCGTCCCCTCCGGGACGTCCTGCTCCACCGCCGGGTCCAGCGCGGACCGCTTCACCTCCGTGGCCCGGGGCACGGGCGGCTCCGTGGGCTCCATCTGCGAGGGGGACTACCGCGGGTTCCTGGACCCCATCATCCAGCAGGCCGGTGAGCCGCAGGCGGACTTCCACCTCACCGCGACGCCGGACGGCACCGCGGAGATGAGCGTGCGCGTGAATGGCCGCACGCTGGGTGCGGACCAGTGGACCTACGACGCGGGCCGCAACGCGGTCATCTTCGCGGCGGGCTCCGTGCCCACCCCGGGCCAGGCCGTGGAGATCCGCTACCGCAGCATCTGCGCCGCGACGCCGTAGCTTGGGAGCCGGAGCCGATACAGGTTCGTGACGCAGCGCGGCCGGGCCGGTCCCAGAGGGGGGCCGGCCCGGTTCACGTTTTTGCGGAAGCCCGGGCTTTTGAGATCCGCGCTGACGCGGCTATCGTCACGGCCGGAGTGGAAACGTTCGGCCGCTATGAATTGCTGCGCAAGCTGGCCACCGGCGGCATGGGGGCTGTCTACCTTGCACGGCAGAAGGGGCCCGTAGGGTTCCAGAAGCTGCTGGTGGTGAAGCGGCTGTTGCCCCACCTGTCGGAGGACGACGAGTTCCTCCAGATGTTCCTGGATGAGGCGCGCATCGCGGCGCTGCTCAACCACCCCAACATCGCGCAGATCTACGAGATGGGGGACGTGGACGGGCAGTACTACATCGCGATGGAGTACGTGCACGGCGAGCCGCTGGGTTCGCTGGTGCCGCGCGCGTCGGCGCACCCGGGCGGGTTCCCCCTGGGCCTGCGGTGCCGGATCATCGCGGAGGCGGCGGCGGGGCTGGATGCGGCGCACAACGCGCGCAGCCCGTCTGGCCGGAAGCTGTCGCTCATCCACCGGGACGTGTCTCCGCAGAACGTGCTGGTGGGCTTCAACGGCGGCGTGAAGCTCATCGACTTCGGCGTGGCGAAGGCGCAGGGGAAGCTGTCGCAGACGGTGGTGGGCACCATCAAGGGCAAGCACGCGTACATGTCCCCGGAGCAGGCGCGGGGCGAGCCGCTGGATGCGCGCTCGGACGTGTTCGGCCTGGGGACGGTGTTCTACGAGCTGCTGACGGGCGGGCGCCTGTTCAAGCGCGAGACGGAGATGGCCACGCTCAAGGCCGTCGTGGGTCATAAAATCGTCCCGCCGTCGGAGGCGGTGCCCGGGATCCCGAAGTCGTTGGACCCCATCGTCTTCAAGGCGCTGGCGCGCAAGCGCGACGACCGGTTCTCCACCGCGGGCGAGCTGCAGCTGGCGCTGGAGGAGTTCCTCCAGCAGGAGAAGCTGTCCGGCACCAGCGCGCACCTGGCCGCGTTCATGCGGGACGTGTACGCGGACGAGCTGGAGGAGGAGCGCTTCGCGGCCGAGCCGACGATGATCTACTTCGACCCGCGCCTGATGGCCCGGCCGGGCAGTGCCGCATCCGCGAAGGCCCCGGCCTCCGGGACGACGCAGTCCTCGGCCAAGGCGCAGGCTCCGGCGAAGACGCCGCCCCGTGCGCCGGAGCCGTCGGTGAGCCAGTCGTCGACGAAGGCCGCCGCGCGCCCGGAGGACTCGGGCGTGGGGCCTGCCGCGGAGCGGACCTCGCGCACGAAGGAGAACTCCGGCCTGAGCCGCCCGGAGGCCCGGCCCGTGAGGACGCGGGAGAACACGGGCGTGAGCCTGGCGGACACGCGTCCCCTGCACGACGAGGACTCGGGCCGGCCCACCTCGAAGCACGAGGCCATGCGCGGCGAGGCGCGTGCCTCCACCGGGAAGTTCGATGCCGTGCGCGGCGAGGACGCGGGGCCGGCGCGCGCCTCCACCGGGAAACACGAAGCCGTGCGCGGTGAAGACACGGGCCCGGCTCGCGCCTCCACCGCGAAGCATGAAGCCGTGCGCGCGGAGGCCGGCCGCTCGTCCACCGCCCAGTTCGGCGCCGTGCGCGCGGAGGGCTCGAAGCCGTCCCGTCCGCCCGAGGCCTCCACGGGAAGCCGTTCCGCGGCGAAGGCCGTGAAGGCCCCCAGTGACGCGACGGGGAGCCGCTCCGCCGCGAAGGCCGTGCGTGCACAGGAAGACTCCGTCGGAGCCAAGGCGCCCGCGAAGACGGGCCGGACCGAAGGCTCCGTGTCCTCCGCCCGGCGCCCTGCTCGCGGCAACGGACCCGACTCCGACAAGTAGTCGCCAGGAGCGCCGCGACCGGCCGCCCGGCTTTCGGGCCCAATTACAGGCCTCGCGGCGCCGGAGCCTCGCGGCCGGTTACAGGCTCGCCAGGGCCACGCGGTACAGCGCGCGGTAGCCCATGCGCGGGGCCACTTCGAAGCGCTCCGCGTTGAAGATGTCGCGCAGCAGCGCCTGCCCGTCCGGCGTGGACTGCAGCCCCAGGAGCGCCGTCTCCAGCGCCGTCACCAGAGGCGCGGGCAGCCCCATGGCCACCGGCACGCCGTCGTTGGGGGCCTCGTCCGTGTAAGCCAGGAGCTCGAACTTCGCGCCCATGCCCGGCCCCAGCACGTCCTCCACGCCCGTGGTGAACGTGAGCCCCGTGGAGGCCGGCGGACAGAAGACGCTCGTCACGTCCGCCCTGCCCTCCAGCACCGCCTCCAGCGCGCCCTGGTACGAGCCCGTGAACTGCTGCGACACGAACGCGCGCGACGGCTCCAGCCCCTGCGTCTTCAGGAACGCGCTGGGCAGGAGGTAGCCCGCCACCGAATCGCGGTCCACCCACGCCGCCTTGGCGCCCTTCAGCTTCTCCAAGGTCAGCCCGGAGCCCGCCCGCCCCACCAGCGCGGAGCGGTAGCTGGACATGCCCCGGCGCACCCCGCGCGTCAGCACCCGCACGCCCATGGCCTCCATGCGCGCGCAGACGAAGGGTGGCGCCCAGGCCGCGTCCGCTCGCCCGGACAAGAGGTCCTTGGCCAGCGTCTCGTAGCTGGTGGCGACGTTCACCTCCACCAGCTTGCCCAATGCGCGCTGCAGGAACGACGCGAGCCGTTCCGCACGATCACGCGCCGTCTCGCTGCCCAGGGACGGCGGCAGGCCAAAACGGAAGGAGTGCCGCGAACCTGAGGGGACGTGCGGGGTCATACGACTCCCGGTTTACCCCTGCTGGTCCAACCGCGCCACTTCATCGTCGGCCAGACCGAACGTCGCCTGGAGCAGATCCAGGATCCGCTGCTCCGCGGTGCTCGTCCGCCCGGACGCATGGGCGATCTTCGTGGCCAGCTGGTACGCCTTGACGCGCTGCGAATGCGTGGCCAGCCCGTGGGCCAGGACATGGAGCCGCTGGGGCAGCCCGTCCGTGGCCAGCGCCGCCACGGACTCGCTCACGAAGCCCTGGGCCCGCTCCGGGCTCACGTTCTGGAAGAGCGGGTCCGCCGCGAAGCTCTCCACCATCGCGCGCGCCTCCGCCTCCTTCAGCTGGCCGTCCGCCGCCAGCACCAGGACCATCACCTCCGCGAACAGCCGCTCCAGGGGCTCGCCCAGCGCCTCCGACAGGCTGCCCCCCTGCTCGATGACGTCGATGATCTGCGCGACCTCGTCCTCGGAGATGCCCAGCGCCGCCTGGAACGTCTTGAGCAGCCCCAGCTCCGAGCGGGTGGCCCGCTGATCCGCCAGCGCCACCGCCGCCGCCAGGCCGAAGGCCAGCATCCGGTTCTTGTGGTCCGGCAGCCGCCGGCGCAGCGAGGAGAGGACCTCCTCCAGGTTGCGCGCCTCCGCCAGCCGCACCGCGCTGGTCTCCACCAGCAGGTTCAACTCACCCGACTGCGTGCCCTCGAACTCCGGGCGCTCCAGCACTCGCGCCAGCAACGTCTGCATCTCGCGCTGGGACACGCTGCCGTCCGCCATCGCGGCCAGCAGCATGGCTTCCACCAGCGCCGCGTTGCGCTCCTTGCGCGCCTTTACTGCCTGCTCTCGAGCCATGGACTGGCGCTCCCTTGCGTGTCGGTGGTGGGGGGGGTGGCCACGGGCCCGTCTTCCGTCGCGTTCAGCGGGTCCGGGTTCAGCGTCTTGTCCAAGAGGTGCGTGGGGCGCACGTTCGACATCGCGTTGAGCAGGCTCTGGCGGACGTTGGGGATCTCCTTGCCCAGGTCCTCCACCAGCTTCTGCATCCGCTTGCGCTGCAGGTTCTCCTGCGACCCGCACAGGTCGCAGGGGATGATGGGGAACTGCTTCGCTTGCGCGAACTGGATGATCTCCTTCTCCGGCGCGTAGCACAGCGGCCGGATGACCACGTTGCGGCCGTCGTCGCTCTTCAGGAGCGGCGGCATCGCCTTGAGGCTCCCGGCGAAGAACATGTTCAGGAGCATCGTGTGGATGAGGTCGTCGCGGTGGTGGCCCAGGGCGATCTTGTTGCAGCCCAGGTGCACGGCGGCGTTGTAGAGGATGCCCCGGCGCAGGCGCGAGCACACCGAGCACTGCGTCTTCCCGGGCGGGGTCTTCTCCAGGACGATGCTGTAGGTGTCCTCCTTCAGCATCTTGTAGGCGTAGCCTTCCTTCTGGAAGTAGCCCTCCAGGATGTGGCCGGGGAAGCCCGGGTGGCCCTGGTCCAGGTTCACTGCCAGCAAGTCGAACTTCACGGGGGCTCGCCGCTGCAGCTCGCGCAGCAGGTGGAGCATCGTGTAGGAGTCCTTGCCTCCCGACACGCCCACCATGATGCGGTCCCCGGCCTCGATGAGGCGGAAGTCCGCGATGGCCCGGCCCATGTGGCCAAGCAGGCTCTTTTCAAGACGTTGGGCGTCGTTCATCGGCGGGGCCATCCTAGCGGCGGTCCGGGAAAAAACACGTCAAAGGGGCGGGCCGGTCCGCTAGCCTGCTCCCCGCGATGCCGACCTTCCCTCAGGGTGCCTTGGATGTGGTGGACCGCGCGGGCGAGGAAGCCGCCACGCGGGTGCTGGAGGCCGCGCCGGAAGTGGCGGTGGACCTGGAGGCGGACGCCATGCACGCCTTCCGCGCCCGCCTGTGCTTCCTCCAGCTGGGCACCGACACGGACATCTTCCTCTTCGACACGCTCCAGCCGGGCGTGGATCCGCGCCTGCTCTCCCCCATGATGGAGGACCCCGCGCGCACCAAGTACTTCCACGCCGCCCAGGGCGACCTGCAGTTCCTGGCGGAGGCGGGCGTGCGCGTGCGCGGCCTCTTCGACACGCACCGCGCGGTGACGCTGCTGGGGTGGCCCAAGGTGGGCCTGGCGGACCTGGCGCGCGAGCGGCTGGGCGTGGAGCTGCCGAAGGAGCACCAGCAGTCCGACTTCTCCCTGCGTCCCCTGCCCCCGGGCATGCGCGACTACATCGCCAACGACGTGCGCTACCTCTGCGAGCTGGGCCGCCAGGTGCGCGACGCGTGCCGCGAGGCGGACATCCTGGAGGAGGTGCTGCTGGACTGCGAGCGCATGTGCGCGGAGGCCGAGGCCCGGCCGGAGGTGGGCGCCGAGTACAAGCCCAAGCTGTCGCGCACCGGCCTCGGCACGGCCCAGTACGCGCTCGCGTACGCCATCGCGCAGGGGCTGCACAAGCTGCGGCTGGAGTGGGCGGAGAAGGACAACGTGCCCATGGGCCGCATGCTGTCCAACATGGCCATCACCGACCTGGCCCTGAAGCAGCCGGACACGCACAAGGACCTGGCGCGCGCGGCCGGCGTGCGGGGCGCGGTGGTGCGCGCGCACGGCGACGACATCCTCGCCCTCATCCGCGACCTTCAGCAGAAGGCCACCCGGGGCGAGCTGGACCTGGACCGTGAGCCCAAGGGTCCGCGCGACCCCCACCGGCGCAAGCGCGAGGACGCGCTCAAGGCGTTCCGCGTCGAGCAGGCCACGCTGCGCAAGGTGACGCCCAGCGTGGTGCTCACCAATCCGCTCATGGACGCGCTGGCGTCGAAGCCTCCCGCGGACGTGTCGGAGCTCTCGCAGCTGCCGTACCTCGGGGATAAACGGATCAAGCTGTACGGCGACAAGCTGGTGGCGTTGCTCAAGCCCTTTCCGGTGCTGGGAAGCTGACGTTCGCCCGCGACGAAGAGGCAACTGCTGTACGATTCGGACGAATCGTGCGCGGCGCTTCTGCATCCCTTGCCGGCTCGCTGTCCATGACCCCGGAACGCAGGTGTTGAGGTCCCATCTGCGGCTTGGGTGCTGGTTGCGAGAACGGCGTCCGTGCGTACCTTTGACGCCGCACAAAGGGAGGGCGTGGTCATGCTGGGAGCCAGGACAGGCGGGGCGCGGATCGAGGTCTCCCGGTGCATCGCCGCGAGCCTGAAGTGCCAGACGGCCTGCGAGGCCGGCATGGCGCGCCTGACGGCCCAGGGCGTCGCGGCGGATGACGACGCGGTGCGGCTGCTGCGCCAGTGCGCGGAGCTGTGCGAGCTCAACGTGCGCGCGCTCCAGAAGGAGAGCCGCCTGTCGCGCCGCACCGCCAGCCTGTGCTTCGAGCTGGGCAGCCAGGTGGCCCGCGCCGCGTGGCTGGAGGCGCAGGACCCGGATGCGCACGCGCTCGCGAGGGACGCGCTGCACCTGGCGCGCGCGTGCCGCCCGCTGGTGTTCGCGGCCTGAGGCGCTAGAGCTTGATGCCGTACAGCGCGCCGTACTTCGCGCGCAGGTACTGGAGGAAGTCCCGGTCCGTGAGCCCCTCGCCGGTGATGGCGCGCACGCGCTCCTCCGCGGGCAGCCGGAAGCCGTGCGAGTGCAGGTTCGCGCGCAGCCACCCCAGCAGGGACGACGTGTCGCCCCGCGCCAGGTCCGCCTCCAGCGACGGCAGCGCCCGGTTCGCGGCGGCGTACAGCGAGGCCGCGTACAGGTTGCCCAGCGAGTACGTGGGGAAGTAGCCCAGCTCGCCCCAGGCCCAGTGGATGTCCTGGAGCACGCCCTGCGTGTCGTCCGGGGGCGTCATCCCCAGGTAACGCCGCATGCGCTCGTTCCACGCGGACGGCAGCTCCGACACGGGCAGCTCGTCGCGCAGCATCGCCAGCTCCAGCTCGTAGCGCAGGGCGATGTGCAGGTTGTACGTCACCTCATCCGCCTCCACGCGGATGAGCGACGGCACCACGTGGTTGATGCCCGCGTGGAAGGCGTCCAGGTCCACGTCCGCCAGCGCTTCCGGGAAGGACTCCTTCAGCGCGGGGAAGTGGCTCACCCAGAAGGCGCGGCCGCGGCCCACCAGGTTCTCCCACAGGCGGGACTGGGACTCGTGCAGGCCCATGGAGGGCACGGACGCCAGCGGCGTGCGGTGGTGCTCCGGGGAGAAGCCCTGCTCGTACAGGCCGTGGCCCGCTTCGTGGAGCGTGCCGAAGAGGGCGGCCGGCGGCCACGTTGGATCCAGGCGCGTGGTGAGGCGCACGTCCTGCGCGTGCACGCTGTTGGTGAAGGGGTGGATGCTCACGTCCTGGCGGCCCGACTCCAGGTCGAAGCCCACGGCCTTGAGCAGCTGCATCGTGAACTGCCACTGCCGGCCGGTGTCGTAGGTGCGGCCGGAGAGGAACGCGGGGAAGGCCCGCTTCTGCTCACCCAGCGCGGCCACCATGGGGATGAGGGAATCGCGCAGCGCGGTGAGCACCGGCGTCAGGCGCTTCACGCGCATGCCGGGCTCGAAGCCCTCCAGCAGCGCGTCGTAGCGCTCGCCGTCGTGGCCCTGCGCGTCCGCCTGTTCGCGGCGCAAGGCCAGCAGCGCCTCCAGCGCGGGCTGGAAGCGCTCGAAGCGCTTCGTCGTGCGCGCCTCGCGCCAGGCCTGGAGCCCCTCTCCCTGCGCCTCCGCCAGCGCGGTCACCAGCCGGGCAGGCAGGCGCACCGCGCGGTCGCGCTCACGGGTGAGGACGCGCACCATGGCGCGCTCGTCGGGCGTGAGGGCCTCGAAGTCCGGGCCCCCTTCCCCGGCGCGGGCCAGGGCTTCACCCAGGCGGGGATCCACCAGCCGCTCGTGGTGGATGGCCTGGACGGTGGCCAGCTGCTGGGCTCGGGCGGAGGCTGCCTTGGAGGGCAGGTAGACCTCCCGGTCCCAGGAAGCCAGGTTGATGACGCTGTTCAGGTCGTTCAGCTCATGCATCCGTGCGCGCAGCCAGGAGTCCATGGCCTGTGTTTCTAGCGCGCTTCCAGGGTATGAGGACGCCCGCGATGGCCAACATCCTCCAATTCTTCATGGCACCCGACGACGAGGTCGCCTTCTTCCGTCACCTGGAGCGGCACGTCCTGGAGGTCTACCCCCGGCGCGTGCCGCCGGACTGGGTGCCCTTCCGGGCCACCCCGGACAACATCCCGCGCCTGCCGGAGGAGGACCTCTACCTGGTGGCCAGCGAGATTGGCCCCGCCATGGTGGACAAGGTGAAGCGCGGCCCGGACAAGGGCTTCTGGCGCATCGACGAGGTGCGCTCGCCCGTCATCTTCATCGAGCGCTCGCGCCGCAACGAAGAGGGCGAGCTGCTCAGCGGGAAGATGTGGGTGGAGCTGGAGGTGACGTCCCAGACGGGCCGCCGTGACGCGGCCCCGGACAAGTTCCGCCGCCTCTACATGGAGGTGGAGGAGTTCGTGAAGAAGACCTTCCGCCGGGGCGACCCGAAGGACTTCTTCGTGGGCAACCGCGCCGCGCGCCTCTGCAAGGAGGGGCTGGTGCTGCGCGACTCCGCCTTCCGAGGCGGCACCGTGGTGCCGCACAAGTAGCCGCTTCCGGGCCGGGGACGCTTCCCCGGCCCTAAAGCGTTCCTAGCTGCCGGTCGCGGCCGACGCGGACTGGCGCAAGAGCGGGGCCTCGGAGAGGAACTTGAGCTCCGGGTGCTTCTCCTCGGCGTGCTGGAGCGCCCAGTCGTCGCGGAAGAGCACCAGGGGCAGCCCGTCGCGGTCCTGCACCGTCTGGCGGTTGCCTTCCCAGTCGAACGACTTCGAGTCGAAGTTCTGCCCCACCACCCACCTGGCGTGGCTGAAGGGCAGCCGGTCCAGGGCGATCTTCGCGCCGTACTCGTGCTCCAGGCGGTACTGGAGCACTTCGAACTGGAGCGCGCCCACCACGCCGACGATGGGGTCCTTCATGCCCATGGCCAGCTGCTGGAAGATCTGCACCGTGCCCTCTTCGGACAGCTGCTCCAGGCCCTTCTCCATCTGCTTGCGGCGCAGCGGATCCTTCGAGCGCACCACCGCGAAGAACTCCGGGCTGAAGCGCGGCACGCCCTCGAACAGCACGTCGTGCGAGCCCTCGGCCAGCGAGTCGCCGATGCGGTACTGCCCCGGGTCGAACAGGCCGATGACGTCCCCCGGCCACGCGTCTTCAATGGACGTGCGCTCGGCGGCGAGGAACTGGCTGGGCTTGGCGAGCCGCACCTCCTTGCCCAGGCGCGAGTGGAAGGCGTTCATGCCCTTCACGTAGCGGCCGGACACCACGCGCATGAACGCGATGCGGTCGCGGTGCGCGGGGTCCATGTTCGCCTGGATCTTGAAGACGAAGCCCGCGAACTTCGGGTTCGTGGGCTCGCGAGGGCCCTGCGTGGTGGGGCGCGACGTGGGCGGGGGCGCCAGGTCCAGGAACGCGTCCAGGAAGGGCCGCACGCCGAAGTTGGTCATCGCGCTGCCGAAGAACATGGGCGACAGCTGCCCCGCGTCCGACTTCTCGCGAGTGAACTCGTCCCCGCCGATGTCGAGCAGCTCGATGTCCTCCTGGAGCTTCGCCAGCTCCGTCTCGGTGAGCACCGACTTGATTTCCTCCGAGTCGATGGACACCGAGCGCTCCGCCACTTCCGACTCGCCGTGCGAGCCCTCCGCGGAGAACACGTGCACCACGCGCGCCTGCCGGTCGTAGACGCCCCGGAACTCCGGCCCCATGCCAATGGGCCAGTTCATGGGGTACGAGCGGATGCCGAGCACCTGCTCCAGCTCGTTCATCAGCTCCAGCGGTTCGCGGCCGTAGCGGTCCAGCTTGTTGACGAAGGTGAAGATGGGGATGCCGCGCATGCGGCACACCTTGAAGAGCTTCTTCGTCTGGGGCTCCACGCCCTTCGCCGCGTCGATGAGCATCACCGCCGCGTCGGCGGCGGACAGCGTGCGGTAGGTGTCCTCGGAGAAGTCCTGGTGGCCCGGGGTGTCCAGCAGGTTCACCGCGTGGTCGCGGTAGCTGAACTGGAGCACGGAGGACGTGACGGAGATGCCGCGCTCCTTCTCCAGCTCCATCCAGTCGCTGGTCGCGTGACGACGCGCCCGCTTGGCCTTCACGCTTCCGGCCAGGTGGATGGCGCCGCCGTAGAGCAGCAGCTTCTCCGTCAGGGTTGTCTTTCCCGCGTCGGGGTGGGAGATGATGGCGAAGGTCCGTCGCCGGGCGACCTCCCTCTCGAGCTCATTGACCATGATCCGAGGCCAACTATCACGGGCGGTCGTTCCTTGCAGCTGTGCAAGCAGCGCCTGGAGGTCCGGCCGGGCTCCGGCCCTCCGGGGCAGCCCTCCCTGAGGCCCACATCGGAGCACGCCATGCAGCGCATCCTCCATGCCACCGGCACCCCCTGGGAGCCCCGGGTAGGCTACTCGCGGGCGGTGCGCACGGGCCCCTTCGTGTCCGTGTCCGGCACCACCGCCACGGACGCGGACGGCCAGCTCGTGGGTGAAGGGGACGCGTACCGGCAGGCGGCCCAGGCGCTGTCCAACATCCGGGCCGCGCTGGAGGCGGTGGGCGCCCGGCTGGAGGACGTGGTGCGCACGCGCATGTACGTCACGGACATCTCGCGCTGGGAGGAGCTTGGCCGCGCCCACGGTGAGGTGTTCGCGGCCATCCGCCCCGCCACCTCCATGGTGGAGGTGAAGGCGCTCATCGACCCGCGGATGCTGGTGGAAATCGAAGCGGACGCGGTGGTGGCCTCCGCCCTGCACTGACGGGCCCTACGCCTCGGGGGGTGGCCCCGAAAGCAACGGCATCACGTCCACGGCGTCGCACGGGAAGATCGCCATGTGCGGATGATTTTCGAACATCTTCGCCGCGGCTTCATGCGACGGCGCGCGCACGACGACGAAGACGGTCAGCTCGTTCACGACGTCCGCCACGCCCTCCAGCGACGTCCGCTTGGTTTTGCCGAGCGGGCCGCCCTCGTAGACGATGGCGTCCCGGTACTTCTCCTCCCAGGCCTTCAGGGCGGCGAAGCCTTCCTGGTCCTTCGCGCGCTTCTCGTCCTCGGACATCGCATACCAGGCCCGCCAGCGCGGGCTCGTCTTGTTGCTGAGGAAGACCGCGAGATAGGTGCCGTCCGTGCTCATGCGTGCGCCTCCCTTTGCGCTTGTGCGTGAGCCCCCCGGGCCGCACGCGGGGAGACCATATCCCTGTCGGGGCGCCTAGAACTCGGCGGTGACGTCGCCAGGCACGTCGTCCGGCGCGCCGGGGTTGCCGGGCTCGGGCGTCACGGCTTCGCCGGTGCCTTCCGGAGGCGTCACGTCGCCGCGCAGCTCCACCTCGGGGCAGGCCTGGAAGGTGCCCACGCGGCTGCCGGCCACCTCCGTGCAGTTCTCCGGGCGGCCCGAGTCCGAGCACTGGAGGAGGACGCGGTAGACCTCCTTCTCCTGCTTGTCCCAGCAGGCGCTGCCCACGTAGTAGGTGTTCGCCGCGATGTCGCCGCCCCAGGCGCGCACGTCCACGCGGCCGCCGGAGCCGGGGATGTGGCGCACGGAGGAGAGCACCTTCTCCTTCGCGGAGGTCGCGGTGCCGGGCAGGTTGTACGGGCCGAGCACTCGCACGCGGGTGACGCCGGTGGCTTCAATCTTGTGGCCCACGAAGGCGCCGGTGACGGCGTCGTGCATGGCGGGGTTCGGGGTGAAGTTGGCCAGCCGGTACGCCAGCGACTTGCTGCCCTTGCCGAAGTGGGCGAACGACATCATCAGCTTGCCCTGGCCCGCGTAGGACGGCGCCACCGCCTTGAGGTTGTCCAGGGAGATGGCCAGCGTGCCCCGGCCGCGGTGCGCATCACCGCTGCGCTTGAGCGCGCCCGCCGCGATGAGCTTGTAGGGGACGTCGTCCGCGCTGTTCAGCGGACGGGCCTCCAGCTTCCACTGGTAGCGCCCACCCGCGCCCTTGCGGATGAAGAGCTGGAAGGTGGCGTTGGCCCGGTCGGTGGGGCCATACACCAGCACGTCGCCGGGCTGCTCGTTGGCGGCCTGCTTCGCCAGCTCCGCGATGGGCACCAGCGCCTGCCGGAGCGTGTCGTTGAGCGCCTTCACCTCCAGGCGGGCGCCCTCCAGCATCGCGGCGCCCTGGCCGTCGAGCGAGGCCTCCACCTGCATCAGGTCCTGCGCCACGAGCGCGGCGCCATCCTGCGCGAGCGCGTCCGTGTTGATTTCGAGCGACGTGCCCGCGAAGTCCGGCAGGGACTCCAGCGCCTCCTGATCATCCACCCCACCGCACGCCGTCGAAAGCACCAGGGCCGCACCCACCGCCAACGTCTTGTTCCAGCGCATCGTCATCCTCCAGGTCGAACAGGTTCGCATGACTGCCTGCTGTTCCTTCCAACCCGGCGGCCCCGGTGCGGTTGCGGGGCGGGGAATTTTTCCGGCGAAGGGCCGTCATGTGCGCGGGTGTCGGCCCGCGGGGTGGTCGCCCTCCCGAGGAGCCCCTACCTTTCAGGGACCATGGGCGTCGAATGGAAGAGCAACATCGACATCGCGGACGCGCTGGAGCGGGTGGCGGACCTGCTGGAGACGCAGGACGCGATGCCCTTCCGGATAGGGGCCTATCGCAAGGCAGCGGCGACCATCGGGAACTGGCCGGACTCCGTGGCGCAGGTGCTGGCCGCGGAGGGCGAGGCGGGCCTGCGGGCGTTGCCCGGCGTGGGCAAGAGCATCGCGGGGACGGTCGCGGAGCTGGTGCGCACGGGACACGTGGGGCTGCTCGAGCGGCTGGAAGGTGAGGCTTCCCCCGAGAGCCTGCTCGCCAGCGTTCCTGGTATCGGACCGGAGCTGGCCAGGCGCATCCACGACGCGTTGGACATCTCCACGCTGGAGGCGCTGGAGCTGGCCGCGCACGACGGGCGCCTGGAGCGGGTGGAGGGTTTCGGGCCCCGGCGCGCGGAGCAGGTACGCGAGGTGCTGGCGGCGCGGCTGGGGCGCAACCGGCGCGAGCGCGAGCGGGCACGCTCTCACGGGGGTGAGGACGGGCCGCGCCCGTCGGTGGCGCTGCTGCTGCGCGTGGACGCGGACTACCGGCGCAGGGCGGAGGCCGGGGAGCTGCGCCGCATCGCGCCCAAGCGCTTCAATCCCTCTGGCGAAGCCTGGCTGCCGGTGATGCGCGAGCACGTGGACGACTGGAACTTCCGTGCGCTGTTCTCCAACACGGCGCTGGCGCACCAGCAGGACGCCACGGATGACTGGGTGGTCCTCTACTACGACCAGGACGACGTGGAAGGCCAGTACACCGTGGTGACCTCCCACGCCGGCCCGCTCAATGGCAGACGCGTGGTGCGCGGGCGCGAGAACGAATGCCTCGCGTATTACTCCCGCAGGGACGCGGCGCACGAAGCACCGCACGCGGGGGCCTGAGTCCCCAAGCGACACGGGGCAGGCGTTGCAGGAGCCCGCCCCGTGCGCCCCGGCTCAAGGCGCTGGTGTGTACACGTCGACGGCCGAACGCGCGCCGCCGCTTCCACTGCCGCCCGCGACCAGCACGCGGCCCGAGGGCATCAGGGCCAGTCCGTGGTGCGTGTTGCGCGTGGACAGGGTGCCCGCGGGCATCCACGCGTTCATCGCGGCGTCATACACCTCCGCCGAGTCGAGCACGCCCAACCCCGAGCCGCCCTCCCCCGTCACCACCAGCACGCGGCCCGTGGACAGCGCCGTGGCGTGCGGCAGGTAGCGCGGCGTGTTCATCGACGCCACCGTCTTCCACGTGCCGCTCGCCACGTCGTAGAGCTCCGCAGAGCGCAGCGGTCCATCCACGCCCCAGCCGCCCGCCACCAGCACCTGGCTGCCATTGCCCAGCGGCACCGCGATGTGGCCGTAGCGCGCCACCGCCATGGACGCCGTGGGCCGCCACGTGCCCGTGGCCGGATTGAACAGCTCCGCGCTCGCGGTGATGGCGTCCGCCCCGGTGGAGCTGCCGCCCATCACCAGCACCTCGCCCGAAGACAGCGGCACGGCCGCGTGGTACGTGCGCGCGTGTGCCATGGCGCTCGTGGAGCTCCAGGTGCCCGTGGCCGGGTTGAACAGCTCCGCGCTGGCGAGCGTGGAGGTGGTGCTCGCGCCCGACGCGCCGCCCGCCACCAGCACCTGCCCGGAGCCCGGGAGCAGCGTCGCGGTGTGACGGGCCCGTCCCGTCTCCAGGTCTCCCATTTGCGTCCAGGTCCCCGTGGCCGGCGCGTACACCTCCGTGGCGGACAGCCAGGTGGAGGCGTCCCGCTGCCCGCCGCTCACCAGCACGCGGCCGTCACCCAGGGGCGTGGCGGAGTGCAGGAAGCGCGCGGTGCGCAGCGAGCCGGTGTCCTGCCAGCTGTTCGTCGCTTCGTCGTACAGCACGGCGCTCACGAGCGCCGCGCCCGACGAGGACGCCCCGCCCGCCACCAGCACGTCGCCCGTATTCAGCCGGGTGGCGGTGAGCTGCGAGCGCGCGGAGCCCAGGCTCGCGGCCGTGCTCCACGGCAGGGCGGACGGGCGGTAGCGCTCCGCGGTCGCACTGAGCGTTCCCGCCTGGGGCACGCCGCCCAGCACGAGGACCTCTCCCGACGGGAGCAGCGCGGCGGCGTGGCTGATGCGGCGCGAGGACATCGTCGCCGTCGCCGTCCAGGCACCGGTGGCCGGCGTGTAGAGCGCGGCGCTGTCCAGGTAGGGCTGGCCGCCCGTGGAGCCGCCCGCCACCAGCACCTGCCCGGAGGTGAGCAGCGTCGCGGAGTGGAAGACGGACTGGGACGGCAGCAGGCCCTGGGGCGTCCAGGTGCCGGTGCCCGGGTCGAACAGCTCGGACGTGTTCGTGGCGAGGCTGCCCGCGAAGCCGCCCGCCACCAGCACCTGCCCGGACAGCAGCAGCGTCGCCGTGTGCCCCGTGCGCTGCGTGACCATGCGGCCCACCGCCGTCCACTCGCCCGTCGCGGGGTCATAGCGCTCCGCCGTCGCGAGCACGTTCCCGTTGGCGCTGTCCCGGCCGCCCGTCACCAGCACCTGCCCATCCGGCAGCAGCGTCGCCGCGTGGCCCAGGCGGGCCGCGCTCATCCGGCCGGTGACGGACCAGGAGTGGGTCTCAGGGGAATAGATCATCACGCTGGACAGCGCGTTGCCGAAGCCGCTGTCACCGCCCACCACCAGCACCCGGCCGTCGGGGAGCAGCGTCGCGGTGTGCTGGGAACGGGGCAGGTCCAGTCCCGTCGCGGCGGACCAGCTGTTGGTGACCGGGTCGAAGAGCTCCGCGCCGGCCGAGGCCAGCACGGAGGTGCCTCCGCCCACCACCAGCACCTTGCCGGAGGCCAGCAGCGTCGCCGTGTGGCGCTGGCGGCTCGTGGCCATGGCGCCCAGCGAGAACCAGCGGCCGGTGCGCGGCTCATACAGCTCCGTGGCGGACGTGCCCCCGCCCGCGACAAGCACATAGCCATTGCGCAGCAGGGTGGCCGTGGCATCCACGCGCGCGGAGGCCATGGTGCCAGCGCCGCCCCACGAGGACGCGTCCAGGCGCGAGGTGGAGGTGGAGGTGGAGGGAGCGGCAATGAAAGACGAAGCTTCGGGGGCACAGGCTGTCGCGAACGCAAGCGCGAGCGCGGCCAGCAGGCCGTGAAAACGGATACGGGTCATCGAGGGGGACTTCCTTCACTTCATGGGGGATGCGGCTTTCGCCGCTGGGGGGGGGCGGCCCCTTAACCCAGACGAAGGGAAGACAACAGCGGAATTCCTATCAATCATCACCAGCGGGTATCATCGGGATTCATGAGAATGATTCTCGCCACCGCGCTGGCCTCCCTCCTGTGGGGCTGTGGCGCGACCCAGCCCGTCGTCGAGACCCACTACCGCTCCCGCTCCCTCCAGGAGCAGGGCGACCTCCGGGTCGGCGAATACATCTCCTCCCAGTGGTCACTCCAGACCGCGTCCTATTGGATTGAAGGTCCGGAGGGCCTGGTCCTCATCGACACGCAATTGCTGCCCTCCGCGCTGCGCAAGGAACTGGCGTTCGCGAAGGACGTCACCGGCAAGGAGGCGAAGCTCGCCATCGTCCTCCACGCGAATCCGGAGAGCTTCAACGGCACGGCCCTCCTCAAGGAGCTGGGCGTCCCCGTCGTCACCTCCGGACCGGTGCGCGAGCGCATCCCCGCGGTCCACGAGAAGTGGGCGCCCTCCCTCTTCAAGCAGTACTGGAACGGCCGCTATCCGCGGGAGCTCGCGCTCGCGGACAGCTTCGGTGACAGCACCCGCGAGCTGCGCGCGGCCGGCCTCACGCTGAAGGCCCATGTCCTGGGGGCGGGCTCCAGCGCGGCCCACGTCGTCGTGGAATGGGAGGGTCACCTCTTCACCGGCGGCCTCGTCGCGCGGGACACGCACACCTGGTTCGAAGGCGGCGACACCACCGGGTGGCTCCAGCGCCTGGACGAGCTGCGCGCCTTGAAGCCGAAGTGGATCCACCCGGGGCGTGGCCTGCCCGGCGGCCCGGAGCTGCTGGACGCGCAGACCGCCTACGTCCAGGCCGTGCGCGAGGAGGTGACCCGCGAGCGGCGCGCGGAGCACCCCAGCGCGGATCCGCTCGCCGCGGTGGAGGCGAAGCTGAAGGAGCGCTACCCAGGCTACGCCTACGCGAAGCTCCTGCCCCACGTGGTGCGCGCGGAGTGGGCCCGGCAGGCGCCCCGGCCCTGAAGCCTCAGCTGCTCGCGGACGTGTAGTGGCGGATGGACATCAGCCACACCCACCGCGCCATCGCCGCGAACGCCACCGCGCCCACCACCGCGCCCACGAGCCAGGTCCACGGCAGCCGGCCCAGCAGCGCGAGCGCTGGGAAGGTGGTCATCAGCGCCAACGGGATGATGAAGGTGAACACCCACGCCAGCGAGCCCCGGAACACCGAGGACGGCCAGCGGGCCGCGTCGAAGATGGACGTGAACAGGTACGTGAGGTTGTCCACCTTCACCACGAAGAAGGCCGCGCTCACCACGAGGATCCACATCGAATACAGGATGAGCATGCTCGTCCCGAGCAACACCAGCGACGCGAACACGCCCGGCAAGGACGGCCAGCGCCCCAGTGAGATGAACGCGTAGACGAACAGCCCCACGCCGGACAGCACGTTCACCGCGCGCCACGGCAGGAAGCGCTGCGTGGACACCAGGAACTGCGCGTCCGCGGGCTTGAGCAGCACGAAGTCCAGCGTGCCCTTGCGGATGTGCTCCACCATGCCCGTGAGGCTGGGGCTGATGGCGCCCTCCAGCACACCCTGGAGCAGCGTGAACCAGCCCACCACCAGCAGCGACTCCTGGAACGTCCAACCCTCGATGCTGGGCCGCGTGCCGAAGACGACGAACAGCGGCGCCAGCGCGGTGAACGTCCACGCCAGCGACGTGAGCCCCTCCGCCAGGAAGTCCGCGCGGTACTGCAACGCCAGCAGGCCGGAGGCCTTCAACTGCACGCCCAACAGCCGCAGGTAGCGCTTCGCGTTCACCACCGCCCTACCCTCCGAACGCCGCGAAGCGCGCCAGGCCCCGCCGCCAGACCGTCAAGGACACCACGCCCAGGCCCAGCACCCATGTCCACTGCGCGGCCAGCAGCGCCCACGCCTCCTTCGCCGCGTGCGCCCCCGTCAGCAACTCCACCGGCAGCCCCATCTGGTAGCGGAACGGCAGCCATTCCATGACCGTGCGCACGCCGGGCGGGAAGAACTCCACCGGGAACATGTACCCGGAGCAGACGAAGAACAGCACCATGTAGACTTCCATCAGCTTCTGGCTGCTCTCCAGGAACAGGCTCAGCGTGCCCAGGAGCACGTTCAGATAGAACGTGATGAGCCACGCGCCCGTGATGCCCAGCGCGAACAGCCCCCAGCCTCCCAGCGACGTGGGCACGGCGCGCTCGGCGCCCGCCACCCACAGGCTGATGCCCAGCACGGGCAGGACGATGGCGACGCGCAGCGGGATGCCCGCCAGCACCTCCGTCGCGTACGCCAGCAGCGGGGAGATGGGCCGCAAGAGCCGCATCGCCAGCGTACCCTGCTTCACCTCGTAGCTGACCAGCCACGCCACCCAAGAGCTGGTCATCTGCCGCACGCAGAAGGCCGCGAGGAAGTAGCCCGTGAACTCCGCCTGCCCGAAGCGGCCCACCGGCCCGCCGCGCGCCACCGCCGACCACAGCGCCAGCATGATGAGCGGCATGGTGGTGGCCAGCACCCAGATGATCATCTCCGCGCGGTAGGCCACCGCCTCGGAGAAGCCGATGCGCAGCATCGTGGGCAGCGCCTTGAGGGCCGTGCGCAGGCTCATGCGGACGCCGCCTCCCGGGCGGCCTCCGCCCGGCGCGCCTTGCCCTCCTGGAACAGCTCGCTCATCACCTCTTCCAGGGGCGCGTTCTCCACCGTCAGGTCCGTCACCGGCAGCGTGGACAGCGCGCGGCCCACCGTCGCGTTCACCGCGTCCTGCTGGACCTGGAGCACCGCCGAGCCCGGCTCGTGCGACACCACCTTGCCCAGCGCCGTCAGCAGGGCCGCGTCCACCGGCTGGCCCAGCCGCAGCACCACGCGCTTCTCCGGGCGCACGCGCTGCACCAGCGCGTCCAGGCTGCCGTCGTAGGACAGCTGCCCCTTGTCGATGACGATGACGCGCGGGCAGAGCGCCGCCACGTCGTCCATGTAGTGGCTGGTCAGGATGAGCGTGGCGCCCGTCTGCTCGTTGTAGGCCTTGATGAACGCGCGCATCGTCACCTGCATGGACACGTCCAGGCCGATGGTGGGCTCGTCCAGGAAGAGCACCCGGGGGCGGTGGATGAGGGCCGCGGCCAGCTCGCACTTCATCCGCTCCCCCAGGCTGAGCTGCCGCGTGGGCTTGCCGATGAGGTCCCCCAGCTCCAGCAGCGACACCAGTTCGTCCAGCGTCTGCTTGTACTGGAGGCGGGGCACGTCGTAGATGGCGCGGTTGAGTTCGAACGTCTCCGACGGAGGCAGGTCCCACAGCAGCTGCTGCTTCTGCCCCATCACCAGCATGATCTTCTTGAGGAACGCCTCCTCGCGGAAGCGGGGCACGTGGCCATCCACGGTGACTTCACCCTCGGACGGGTGGAGCAGGCCGGCGAGCACCTTGAGCGTCGTCGTCTTGCCCGCGCCGTTGGGGCCCAGGAAGCCCACGCGCTCCCCGGGCTTGATGTCGAAGGAGATGCCATCCACGGCCTTGACGGTCGTGTAGCTGCGGTGGACGAGCGAGCGCAGGGCCGCCTTCAGGCCAGGCGGGCGCTTGTGGACCTGATAGTGCTTGCGCAGTCCGCGGACGGAAATCATGGCGGGATGGGTTTAACGCGGTCGCCTCCGGGTGGCGACCCCTGATGTGAAGGCAACGATGAGCAACGCATACAGCAAGGACCTGGAGCGATGGCTGCCCCGGCTCATCTCCGTGTGGCGCGCGTCCCGAGGCCGGGGGGACGGGCCGGAAGGCCGCCTCACGCCACAGGAGGTCAAGGAGGTGGGCGCGGGCGTGAAGCAGCTGTCCCACGGCCTCACCCGCGAGCGCCAGCTGGCCGGCGCCCGGTACATGGACGACCCGCGCCTGTTGGGCGCCTACCTCCTCTTCTACTGGCCGGTGTCCTACGCCCAGGCGCGCCAGGTGCTGGGCGAGCTGCCGAACCGCCCCCGGCAGGTGCTGGACCTGGGCAGTGGCCCGGGCCCCGTGGCCTTCGCGGCCATGGACGCGGGCGCCAGCGAGGTGACGGCCGCGGACCGCAGCAAGCCGGCGCTGAACCTGGCGCGCGAGCTGGCCACGGAGGCCGGCGAGGCCATGGCCACGCGCGAGTGGGATCCGCTGAAGAAGAACGCCACGCTGCCGGAGGGCCAGTTCGATCTCATCACGATGGGGCACGTGGTGAATGAGCTGTACGGCGCGACGGACGAAGCGCTGAAGCCGCGCGCGGCGCTCTTGGAGTCGGTGCTCGCGAAGGTGAAGAAGGGCGGCAGCCTGCTGGTGATGGAGCCCGCGCTGCGCGAGACGAGCCGCAACCTGCTCAAGGTGCGCGACCTGATGGTGGAGCGCGGCTACGCCATCCGCGCGCCGTGCCTGTATCGCGGCGCGTGCCCCGCGCTGGTGAAGGAGACGGACTGGTGCCACGCCGAGCGCCCGTGGCCCATGCCCCGCGTGGTGGAGGAGCTGGCGCGCGCGGCGGGCTTCCACAAGGAGTCGCTCAAGATGAGCTACCTGCTGCTGGCGCCCAAGGGCGAGCCGTGGCCGGAGCCGCCGCCGGGCCGCCTGTTCCGCATCGTCAGCGAGTCGCTGGAGGGCAAGGGCCGCCAGCGCTACATCGGCTGCGGGCAGGAGGGGCGCGTGGGCCTGGCGATGCAGGAGCGGCACCGCTCGGAGAAGAACGAGAAGTTCTTCCACCTCCAGCGCGGCGACGTCATCGAGGCGACGGACCTGGAGACGAAGGGCGACGGCTTCGCGCTCGGGGAGAACGCCGAGGTGCGCATGGTGGCCCAGGCCGGACGCGGCGTGCCTCCCGCGCCCAAGCCGCCGGAACCCCCGAAGCCCTGAGCGGAAGACGACCCGGGCACGGCGGCCGCTCCTGCGTGAAATTTTCCAGGAGCGCGATGGCGGCGCGCAGCAGCGCGGCACCACCGTCGAAGGAGGACCGTGGCGACGCGTTCTCGGGCTGACGTGGTATTTCTGAACGGCTCGCCCCGCCGGCGCCGTCTGTTGTTAGGTTGCGCGGCACCTCATTCCCCAGGAAGGAACCCCGTGCCCGCACCCACGCCGCCGCGCACGCTCTATCCCCCCATCGAGCCCTACCGCACCGGCCAGCTGAAGGTCACCGGGGGTCACTCGCTGTACTTCGAGGAGAGCGGCAACCCGAAGGGCAAGCCCGCGGTGTTCGTGCACGGCGGCCCCGGCGGCGGCACCGACCCGAAGCAGCGCCGCTTCTTCGACCCCAGCGTGTACCGCATCATCCTCTTCGATCAGCGAGGCTGTGGCCGCAGCACGCCGCACGCCAGCCTGGAGGAGAACACCACCTGGGACCTGGTGGCGGACATGGAGCGGCTGCGCGAGCACCTGGGCCTGGAGCGCTGGATGCTCTTCGGCGGCTCGTGGGGCAGCACCCTGTCGCTCGCGTACGCGGAGGCCCACCCGGAGCGCGTCACGGAGCTGGTGCTGCGCGGCATCTTCCTCTTGCGCAAGCAGGAGATCGACTGGTTCTACCAGCGCGGCGCGGGCGCGATGTTCCCGGACGCGTGGGAGCAATTCCTCGCGCCCATCCCCGAGGACGAGCGCGGAGACCTGCTCCAGGCCTACGCGAAGCGGCTGATGGGCGACGACAAGCATTCGCAGCAGGAGGCCGCGAAGGCGTGGAGCGTGTGGGAGGGCCGCACCAGCTGCCTGTACCCCAACGCGGAGCTCATCGCGCGCAACGCGGGCGACGACTTCGCCATCGCCTTCGCGCGCATCGAGTGCCACTACTTCCTCAACCGGGGCTTCCTGCGCACGGACACCCAGCTGCTGGACGACGTGCACCGCATCCGCCACATCCCCGCAGTCATCGTGCAGGGCCGCTATGACGTCGTGTGCCCGCCGGAGAGCGCGTGGGCCCTGCACCGCGCGTGGCCGGAGGCCCAGTTCGTGATGGTGCCGGACGCGGGCCACTCCGCCAACGAGCCCGGCAACACCTCCGCCCTCATCGAGGCCACGGACCGCTTCCGCGGCCTCTAGGGTCCGCCCTTCAGCCGCGAGGGGTCAGCGACTTCGCCAGCTCCTCGTAGAGGTGGATGGCGGAGCGGATGGCCTTCTCCCAGTCGCCCAGGTGCAGGCTCTCGTTCTCCGAGTGGGCGTACGTGTACGGGTCCTCCACGCCGATGAGCAGCGCGGGCACGCCGCCCAGCTCCTTCGCGAACGGCTCCACGAACGGGATGGAGCCACCGCACCCGATGGTGACCGGCTTCTTCGCGTAGCCCTTCTCCAGCGCGCGGAACGCCGCCTGGAACGCCGGGTGCGACGAGTCCGTGTACCACCAGCCGGACGACTGGTCCTCGCGGATCTCCAGCTCCAGGCCCCACGGGCACACCTTCTTCAGGTGCGCCACCAGCCGGCGCTGCACGTCCTCCGGATCCATGTCCGGCACCACGCGGATGCCCACGCGCGCCCACGCGGACTCCACGACGATGTTGCGCGCGTCCTTGCGGCTGCTGGCCTGGATGGCGTTGATGGCCAGGCTCGGCTGGCGCCAGTTCGTCTCCCAGGGGTGCCGCCCGCCGCCCAACAGCTGCACGCCCTCGCGCAGGCCCACCTGCTCGCGGAAGGTCGCGTCGTCACCGGGCAGCGCCTGGATGCTCTGGCGCTCCGCGTCCGTCAGCGGCTTCACCTGCTCCATCACGCCTTCAATCGCGATGGAGCCATCCGCGTGCGTCAGCGACGCCAGCATCCGGCACAGCGCCATCGCCGGATCCGGAATGGGCCCACCCCACATGCCGGAGTGCACCGCCTGGTGCAGCCCCCGCACCTCCACGTCCACCGTCACCAGCCCGCGCAGCGCCGTGGTGATGGACGGCAGGCCCGTGTCGAAGTTCGTCGTGTCCGTCAACACGATGGCGTCCGCCGCCACCAGCTTCGCGTGCTTCTGGAGAAATGCACCCAGGTGGTCACTGCCTGCCTCCTCCTCGCCCTCGATGATGACCTTCACATTGAGTGGGAGTTGGCCGGTGCTCTTGAGCCACGCGTCCACGGCGGAGGTGTGCACGACGATGCCCGCCTTGTCGTCCGCCGCGCCGCGTCCGTACAGGCGGCCGTCGCGCTCCTCGGGCTCGAAGGGCGGGCTCTTCCAGGCCGCTTCGTCTCCCGCGGGCTGCACGTCGTGGTGCGCGTAGAGGAGGAGCGTGGGGCGGCCCGGCGCCTTGAGCACCTCGCCATAGACATACGGGTGCGCACCCTCGATTTCGAGCAGCTGAACGTTTTCAAAACCACGGTCCTTCAACAGGGCCGCGGTGGCCTCCGCGCTCTTGCGCACGAGGGCGGCGTCGAACCCGGGAAAGGACACACTGGGTATGCGTACGAGGGCCTTGAGGTCCTCCAGGTACGCGGCCTTGTGGGACTCGAAATGGGACAGCGCGGGAAGGGTGGACATGCCCACCCCTTAACCCAAAAGCCGAGCAGGCACGTGGGATGCGCGCGCCCAAACGTCGCGCGTCTTATGTATCCTGCCGCCCATGCCTGGACTACCTACCCTGCTGTTGGTGGATGACGACAGCTTCGTGCGTCGCATCCTCAAGGACGTCATCGCGGACACGGGGATCGACCTGCGGCTGCTGGAGGCGGCGGACGGGGAGGAAGGGCTGGCGCTGGCGGAGAAGGAGCAGCCGGCGGTGATGTTCCTGGACCTCTTCATGCCGAAGAAGAGCGGGCTGGAGGTGCTGGGCGCCATCAAGAGTGTTTCACCGGAGACGCGCGTCCTGGTCATCAGCAGCATGGACGCGGAGCCGGTGGTGGAGCAGGCCATTGCCGCGGGGGCGATGGGCTTCGTGGGCAAGCCCTTCCATCCCCTGGAGATTGCCGCCGCCGTACGCCAGGCGCTCGCGTCCTGATTCCACCGAGGTCCCCGTGTCGTCATCCGTTGCCGGTTACTGGGTGGGAGATTCGCTCGGCCGCGTGCTGGGCCCCCTGCAACTGCAAGCCTTCCGCGACCTCATCGCCTCGGGTCGCCTGAAGACGGCCGTGCGCGCGTCGCGCGACGGCACGAACTGGGTCGCGCTCCAGGAGCTCCCGGAGGTGCGCGACCTGTTCACCACCGCGGCGCCCACGTCCTCCCTCGAGAACCAGCAGGCCGAGCGCCTGCGCAACCAGCTGCGCGGCCTGCTGCACCTGCCGCCGCACGAGGTGTTCGGGCTCAAGCCGCAGGCGTCGCTTGATGAGTTCCGGCTCGCCTTCTTCCGCATGGCGAAGCGCTTCTCACCGGAGCACCTGTCGCCGGATCTGCACCCGGAGCTGCGCAAGGTCTCCGTGGAGATCTTCGACTTCCTCTCGCGGCGGATCCGCGAGGCGGAGACGCTCTTCCTCCAGGGCGCGATGCATCCGCCCGCGCCCCCGCCGCCCCGGTTGGACCTGAGCGGCGCGCTGCCCTCCGCGCCGCTGCCGCTGAGCGGAACCGCGGTGCCCGCGCGTCCGCCGCCGGTGATGACGCCGCAGGCCGCCGCGATTCCGCCGACGCCTGTTCCGGGTTCGCTGACGCGTCCGGTGGCCGCCTCCATCCCGCCGACGCCTGTTCCCGGCAGCATGACGAGGCCGGCGGCTGCCTCCATTCCGCCGACGCCTGTTCCCGGCAGCATGACGAGGCCGGCGGCTGCCTCCATTCCGCCGACGCCCGCTCCGGGCAGCATGACGCGTCCGGTGGCTGCCTCCATCCCGCCGACGCCTGTTCCCGGCAGCATGACGAGGCCGGCGGCTGCCTCCATCCCGCCGACGCCCGCTCCGGGCAGCATGACGCGTCCGGTGGTTCCGCCCGCGCCGCCCCGGCCTCCGCCGGTGATGACGCCCTCGACGCGTCCGGTGACGCCTCCTCCGCCCGCGCCGGCTCCCGCGCCGCCGCCGCCCTCTCCCGTCCGGCGCCCCATGGCCGCCCCCACGCCCTCGTATTCGAGCGCCGAGTTCGTGGGCCTGGAGCGCCGGTCGGACGACCGGCTCCACGCGGACGTGAAGGTGTCGATGAAGAACACGGGCATCTTCACCGACCACCGCATCATCAACCTGTCGTCGGGCGGCCTGTTCATCGGCACGGACCGGCCGCTGCGGTTGGGGACGCAGGTGGAGCTGACCTTGCGCTTCGATGATCCGGAGCGCGTGATGACCCTGCGCAGCTCCGTCATCTGGGAGAACTCCCTGGACGACGGCAAGAACCCCCGCGGCTACGGGTTGCGCCTGAGCGCGCTGCGCGCGGAGGAACGGGACTTCATCCAGCAGTACGTCCGCCGCACCAAGAAGCCCTGACAGGTTCCCGGGCGGGCGATTCCGCTCGGGACTAGAGCAACTGGCCCAGGAAGACCGCGCTCATCGCCACGAAGGCGACCCACACGGCCATGACGGACTTCAACTCCAGGTCCCGGCGGTCCAACTCGTTCGCGAAGTTCATGGTGTTTCCTCCAGTGCTCAACGCCTTCATCCCTTCCTACGGCGCACCCGCGCGGCGATTGCCTCCAGGCCGCCGTTCCCCTGGAACGCGAGGGCGGCGATGAGCGTCTCCGGCCCTCCCGGCACGCTGGATGGCCTGCTGCCCGCGCTGCCGGTGCCGCTGTTCGTGATTCGCGGCGACCGGCTGGTGTTCACCAACACCGCGCTGCGCACGCTGCTGGGCCTGCGAGAGGACGAGCTGCCGTCGCTGCTGGAGCTCGCCGCGCGCTTCGGGCCGGAGGAGCGCTCCTGGGTGGAGCCCCTGTGCGAAGCGCTGATGCGCGGCGAGCAGCCCACGCCGGTGCGGCCCGCCTGGGTGCGCGTGCGCGGCGCGGACGGACGCCAGCACGTGCTGTCGCCTGTCACCGCGCCGGGCCGCGTGCCGGAGGAGCAGCTCGTGCTGCTGCTGGACGCGGAGGGCGGGGACGCGGTGCGCACGCTGTCCACCATGCTGGTGGCCACCGCGGCGGAGCTCCTGCGCTGCCGCGACGAGGGCACGGTGCTGGAGCTGGCGGTGGAGTCCCTGCACCGGCAGGGCTTCTACGTCTCCGTGATGCTGCTGGAGGGGGACTTCCTGCGCCACGGGCCCATGCGCCAGGAGGCGGAGAGCCTGGCGGCGGCGTCGCGGCTGTACGGGCAGGACGTGCACGCGGTGCGCTTCCCCCGCTCGGGGATGCCGCACCTGGAAGAGGTGCTCACGAGCCGCCGGGCGGTGTTCCATCCGGACGCGTTCAGCATGGCGCGGCGGCTGCACTCGCCGGAGGTGGCGGACACCATCCAGCGCATCTACCCGCCGGGCTCACGCGCGCTGGACGCGCCCATCTTCGTGGGGGACGAGCCCTTCGGCGTGCTGGCGGTGCAGTCCACCACGCTGACGCCCGCGAACGCGGGAGCGCTGGAGCTGTTCGCGCAGTTGATTGGCGGCGCGCTGGAGAACGTGCGGCACCACCGCGCGGCGGAGGCGCGGCTCGCGGAGGTGTCCCGCCTGCAGAACGAGCTCATCGCCAGCGAGCGGCTGACGGCGCTGGGCGAGGCGGCGGGCGTGGTGGCCCATGAGGTCCGCAACCCCCTGGGCGCCATCCTCAACACGGTAGCGGTGCTCAAGCGTGAACCCCGCCTGGGGCCCGCAGGCGCCTCCGCGGTGGAGATGCTGGAGGAGGAGGCCATCCGGCTGGAGGACATCGTGCGCGACCTGCTGGACGCGGTGCGCCCGCTGGAGCCCCGGCCGCGCCCCGTGTCGCTGGGCGAGCTGGTGCACCGCGCGCTCGCGCAGCTGCTCCATGGCCGGGAGGAGCTGCCCAAGCCGCGCGTGGCGTTCGACGAGGCGCCGGACGTGCCGGAGCTGTCCGGCGACGAGACGCTGTTGCAGCTGGCCGTCACGCACCTGATGCGCAACGCCATCCAGGCCTCGCCGAGCGGAGGCACGGTGCGCGTGGAGGTGCGCCGCGTGCCGGACGGTGTCTCGCTGAGCGTGGAGGACGAGGGCCCGGGCATCGCCGGGTTGGATCCGCAGCGCGTCTTCGAGCCCTTCTTCCTCACCCGGGCCAACGGCCGCGGCCTGGGCCTGGCCATCGTACGGCGCGTGGTGCTCGCGCACGGAGGCAGGGTGCGCGCGGGCGCGCGTCCCGAGGGCGGCGCGCGCTTCGAGCTGGTGCTCCCGCTCTAGCTCAAGCGCCCGCTAGCAACAGCAGACAGCGCAGCCCGCCGTTCTTCACCGGGAGCTGCCGCGCGCCCTTCAGGCCCAGCGTCGCCACCAGCTTCGGCTCCTCGGGGACGATGAGCGCCTTGCGCCAGTCGCGGAACGCGCCGTTCAACGTCGCGCCCAACGCGCGGTAGAGGTCCGGCAGGTCCTCCGCTTCGCCCACGCGCTTGCCATAGGGCGGGTTGGCCACCACCAGCCCGGGGGCGTCCGGCGGGGCCTTCAGCGTGCGCAGGTCATGCCGCTCCAGCGTGAGCGTCACGCCCGCGCGTCTGGCATTGCGCCGCGCCGTGCCCAGCGCCCCCGCGTTGAGGTCGTATCCGCGCATGGGCGCGCGAGGCTCCGGCAGCCCCTCGGCTTCCGCTGCCGCGCGGCGGTGCGCCCAGGCGGCCTTGTCGAAGGACGGGAAGGACTGGAACGCGAACGTGCGCAGCAGGCCCGGTGCGCGGCGCTGGGACAGCCAGGCGCCCTCCACCAGGAACGTGCCCGAGCCGCACATCGGGTCCACCAGCGGCACGTCCCCCGCGTAGCCCGCGAGCCGGAGGATGCCCGCGGCCAGCGTCTCGCGCAGGGGCGCGCGCCCCACCTCCTGCCGGTAGCCGCGCTGGTACAGGGGGGAACCGGACGTGTCCACGCTCACCGTCCAGCGCTCTCCTTCGCCGCGCACCAGCAGCGTGAGCTCCGGCCCCCCGCCCTCTTCGTCCAGGTGTCCCGCGACCGTCACCTCGCACGGGTCCCAGGCCACGGCCGCGGACTCCAGCACCACGGCCGGCCCCGGGGCCACGGAGCGGTGCAGCGTCACCGACAGCCGCAGCGGCACCTTGCCGTCCCAGACGCCCGCCATGGGCAGCGCTCGCAGCCCCTGCACCAGCGCGTCCGCGGTGGGCGCCACGAACGTGCCCAGGCGCAGGAGCACGCGGCTCGCGGTGCGCAGGTGCAGGTTCGCCGTCTGGTGCAGGCCCGCCGGGCCCTCGCACTCGATGCCGCCCTCCGCGCGCCGGAAGGACAGCCCCCGCTCGCGCGCCTCCGACTCCAGCGCGGGCTCCAGGCCCGGCAGCGTGGACACGTAGAGGGTTTCGCCCGTCCGGGCCCGAGCGTCCGTCACGCCGACCGCGTCCGCGCGGAGGGACCCGCGTCCATGGCGGCCTGCTCCAGCGCGCGCTCCATCTGGTTCAGGTCATACGGCTTGGGCAGCAGCACCACACGCTCCAGCGCCTGGCCGTCCTCCGCCGCCACCGCGCGCGAGTCTCCGGAGGCAATGATGATTCGCAGTGCTGGATACCGTTGCACGGCCTCGCGCGCCAGCACCACGCCGGACTTGCCCGGCAGCGTCACGTCCGTGAAGAGCAGGTCGAAGGCCCCCTTCGCCAGCGCCTCGCTCGCCGCCTCCGCGCTCTCCACCGCGAGCACGGTGTGCCCCAGGTCCGTCATCAGCTCGGACGCGGACTCGCGGATGTCCGCGTCGTCCTCCACCAGGAGGATGCGCAGCGCGCCCTTCGACGGCGCCTCGGCGGGCGTGGGCGCGCGGTACGGCTTCGCCGCCAGCCGCGGCTCGCGTCCGCGCAGGAGCGCGCGGATCTTCCGCGCCAGGTCCTCGCGCCGGTACGGCTTGGACAAGAGGCTCACGCCGGGGTCCAACCGGCCGCCGTGCACGATGGCGTTCTCCGTGTAGCCGGACGTGAAGAGCACCTCGAGGTCCGGCAGGTGCGCCTTCGCCTGCCGCGCCAGCTCCGGGCTGCGCACCGGCCCCGGCATCACCACGTCCGTGAAGAGCAGGTCCACCGGCAGGCCGCTCTGGATGACCGCGAGCGCGCTCTGGCCGTCGTGCGCCTTGAGCACGCGGTAGCCCAGCTCCGTGAGCACCTCCACCACCGTGGCGCGCACCGCGGCGTCGTCCTCCACCACGAGGATGGTCTCCGTGCCGCCCTCCACCTGCCCCGGTCCCGTCTCCGCCGGCTGCACCGCCGCCTGGAAGGTGCGCGGCAGGTAGATCTTGATGGACGTGCCGTGGCCCAGCTCGCTGTAGATTTTGACGTGGCCGCCGGACTGCTTCACGAAGCCATACACCATGCTCAGCCCCAGGCCCGTGCCGCGCCCCTCCGGCTTCGTGGTGAAGAACGGCTCGAACGCGCGCTGCATCACCTCCGGCGTCATGCCGGAGCCCGTGTCGGAGATGGCCAGGAGCACGTACTGCCCCGCCGTCACCTCCGGGTGCAGCATCGCGTAGTGGTCATCCAGCATCGCGTTGCCCGCTTCGATGGTCAGCTTGCCCCGGCCGTCCATGGCGTCGCGCGCGTTGATGGCCAGGTTGAGGATGACGTTCTCCAGCTGGTTGCGGTCCACGGACGTGTTCCACAGCCCGCCCGCGATGACCGTCTCCACCTCCACGTCCTCGCCCAGGGCGCGGCGCAGCAGGTCGTCCATGTCGCGCACCAGCCGGCCCAGGTTGAGCGCCGTGGGCGCCAGGGGCTGCCTGCGCGCGAACGCGAGCAACTGCGACGCCAGCCGCGCCCCGCGCTCCACCGCGCCCAGCGCCGTCTCCAGGCGCCGCTGCGCGCGCAAGTCACCCACCGTGTCGCGCTGGAGCAGCTGGAGATTCCCGCTCACCACCTGGAGCAGGTTGTTGAAGTCATGCGCCACGCCGCCGGTGAGCTTGCCCACCGCCTCCATCTTCTGCGCCTGGAGCAGCGCGGCCTCCGCCTGCCGGCGCTCCGCCTCGCTCTCCTCCAGCGCCCGCGTGCGCTCGCGCACCAGCTCCTCCAGGTGGTCGCGGTGGCGCGCGAGCTCGTCCTCCGCCCGCTTCTGCGCCGTCATGTCGTGGCCCTGGACGAAGATGCCGCTGACGCTGCCGTCCGCCTCGATGACGGGCTGGTAGACGAAGTCCAGGAAGGCCTCCACCAGCGGCCCCCCGGGCTCGCGCTGCAGGTGCAGCCCCATGTTGTGCCCGACGAAGGGCTCGCCCGTCGTGAACACCCGGTCCAAGAGCTCGAAGAAGCCCTGCCCGGCCACCTCCGGCAGGGCCTCCCGCACCGTCTTGCCCAGCAGGTCCCGGTGCCCCACGAGCTGGAGGTAGGAGCGGTTGGCCAGCTCGAACACGTGCTCGGGCCCCCTCAGCGAACACATGAAGCCCGGCGCCTGTTCGAACAGGCGCCGCAGGTGCCGGCGCTCGTCGTCCAGCACCCGGTTGGCCTCCTGCACCGCCTGCGCGCGCGCGAGCACCCCGCCCATCAGCTGCGTCCGGGGCCCCGCGTCCTGTGGCACCTCCGCGTCACGCACGGCCTGCTTGAGCTGATGAAGCTCCGTCACGTCCATCGTGTGCTGGAGGATGAAGGCCACCTCGCCCCGGCCATCCAGGAGGGGCGTGTGCGTGGCGCTCCAGTAGCGCTCCTCCACCACCACGCCGGACGCCGTCTCGCGGGGCACCCGGTAGGGGATGAGCGCCAGCGTGTCCAGCCGCCGCTCCGTCAGCACGCGGGAGAACGAGTCGCGCAGCATCCGGGAGCTGGCGTTGTTCGGGTCGTCCGGGTCGTGCGGGAAGGCCTCGAAGATGGTGCGCCCGACCAGCTGCTCCAGCCGGCTGGCGGTCACCCGCAGGTAGGCCGTGTTCGCCGTGACGTACCGGAGCTCCCGGTCCACCAGCATGTAGGGATTGGGCGACAGCTCGAAGAGCTTCTGGAAGTCGAAGGGTGCCTGCATCCATTCACGGGGAGGTCCAGCAACCTCCCCTCCTTTCCTTTGGGCCGCCGCGAACGCGGAAAGGGGTTCCCGTCCAGTGTACGGACATCCCCCTCCATCGCACCCGCCAAAAGGCCCGGGGCCGCCGTCTTCACGAACGCCAGGCCTCCCCGGGGGCAACCTTCTGGGCACCACTCAACACAAGCCTTTCACTGCCACCCCTTGGGCCTGCCACGTCCGCCCTGGCTGTAAGACTGAGCGGGTCTTTCCGACCTCTGAATTCCTGTGATATGAGATTATTACCGCCAAGGCGGTGCAGTCCCACATGACCGGGGTGTGCGGCAGGGGGTCGCCTTGGACGGGGGAGGAAACGACCTCCCGGCCCTCCGCCAGAGCACTCGCGCCCGGCAGGAGGTCTGTCCCCAGATGCTCGCCGTTCCAGAACCGTTGTCGCTGGATGACTCGGAAGCGGTCACCTCCCGTGCGTTCGACCGTCGCGCCTTGACGGCGTCGGTGAGGGAGCTGTCGGTGGTGACCAACGCGCGCGGCCTGTGGGCGGTGACGCGCCAATGGCTCATCATCGCGCTGTCGGTGGCGTTCGTGGTGCAGGTGGACCGGTGGTGGGCGTGGGTGCTGGCCGCGGTGGTCATCTCCTCGCGGCAGCACGCGCTCTTGAGCCTGGTGCACGAAGCCTCGCACTACCACCTGCTCACGAACCGCAAGGCCAGCGACGTCCTGTCGGACCTGCTGTGCGCGTTCCCCATGAACATCACCACGGAGGGCTACCGCAAGGAGCACGCGGAACATCACCGCTACGTCAACACGGAGAAGGACCCGTACTGGCGCACGGCGCAGCGCGACCACGCGTGGATGTTCCCGCGCACGCGAGGGGGCATGGCGCTGGTGCTGCTGGGAGACCTGGTGGGCTTCTTCACCCCGTCCCACGTGCGCATCATGATTCCCTGGTCCTATACGGGCCGCGCGCTGGGCAAGGGCGGCTCGAAGCCGTCCCGCGCGGAGCACCTCCGCTACGCGCTGTGGCTGACCGGCTTCATCACCTTCCTCACGCTCACGGGCGGTTGGCTCCACTACCTGCTGCTGTGGTCCCTCCCGTCGCTGACGCTGATGATGATGGCCTTCCGCATCCGCGCGGTGGTGGAGCACCCCTTCACCCCCGCCACCCCGGATGAGACGCACGAGACGCGGGACGTGGAGGCGGCCACCTGGTTCGAGCGCTTCTTCATCGCGCCCTTCAACGCCAGCTACCACCTGTCCCATCACCTCTTCCCGTCCGTGCCCTACTACCACCTGCCCGCGCTGCACGAGCGGCTCAAGCAGACGGAGCTCTACCGCCCCGGGGAGAACCACTTCCAGACGTACCTGGGCGGGGAGCAGAGCGCGTGGAACTTCCTCACGTCGTTGGGCCGGAATAAAGGCCGTGATACATTGCCTGTGAATGATTGAAGCTGGATGCATCCCGGCCTGACTGGCTTTCCCCTGGAGGCGCCCCCGTGGCGCCTCCAGGCGTGGGAAGCGCCCGCCCGTCTCAGTCATCACCAGGCATATTTCGCTCTGAAGCCAGACGCTCGCCACCCCGCTGATACAGCGGCCTGGCGTCCTCGCAACGTGCCGAAATAGCCCACCCCGTGGCTTGAACACAGACGAAGTTTCGCGGTGTTTCTCTGCCTGCGATTCGCCAGGTCCCCCCTCCCCCGCCCGCCAATTCCGGCGCGGCGACAGGGCGACCGGGGGACCCCTGCCACGCGCCGCGGGCAGGGGGATGCGGTTCTCCCGGCCCGCCCTTTTCACCTGGCCGCAGGAGAGAACTTGAGAAGGCAGCTCATTGGGTTCCTCGTGGCGTTGGGCGCCATGCACACCGGCTGCGGTGGCGCGCCGGACTTCACGTCCACCGCGGGTGACGACGACTCGCTGGGGATGTCCGGAGACGCGCTCGCGAGCGCGACCACGATGTTCGACGACGCGCTCGGCTCGGGCTGGCAGGACTGGTCCTGGGCGACGCACAGCCTCAGCGCGACGCGGCCCGTGTACGCGGGCACCCGCTCCATCTCCGCGACGTTCGGCCCCTGGACGGGCCTGTACTTCCACCACGCGGGCGTGCCCACCACGGGCCAGGGCTTCGTGGAGTTGCAGGTGAACCCCGGCGCGACGGCCAACCCCGCCATCGCGCTCTACGCGAGCGTGGGCGGCGTGGCGAAGCCGCCCGTGGCGCTCAACCCCACCTGCGCGGGCGGCACCCTCAGGGCCAACGCGTGGACGCTGTGCCGCATGCCGCTGTCCACGCTGGGCGCGGCGAACACCACCCTGGATGGCCTGGTGGTGATGGAGAACGCGGGCCGCAGGCTGGCCACGGTGTACTTCGACAACGTGCGCCTGGCGGCGAGCACCACCGCCCCTTCCGCGCCCGCCGCCCTGCAGGCCACGGGCTCCACCACGGACGTGGCCCTCTCCTGGGGCACGGTGACGGGCGCCACGGGCTACCACGCGTATCGCGCCACGTCGCGGACGGGCACGTACACGCGGCTCACCTCCACGGCGCTCACCGCCGCGTCCTACAGGGACACCAGCGCCGTCGCGGGCACGACGTACTGGTACGCCGTCACCGCGCTGAACACGGCCGGTGAGAGCGCGAAGTCCACGGCGGTGTCCGGCATGCGGACCTCCCCCACGGGCGTGAGCGTCAGCGTCACCCCCACCACCGCGACGCTGTCCCTGGGCGGCATGCAGACCTTCACCGCGACGGTGACGGGCAGCACCCAGACGGCCGTGACGTGGAGCGTCCTGGAAGGCGCCGCGGGCGGCACCGTCACCTCCAGCGGCACGTACACCGCGCCCCGGACGGCGGGCACGTACCACGTCGTGGCCACGAGCAACGCGGACACGACGAAGAAGGCCACGGCGGACGTGGTGGTGACGGGCCCGGTGGGCAACACCAACAAGTGGGTGTCCGGCTACTACACGGGCTGGAACGCGGATGACTACCCGCCGGAGAAGGTGGACTTCAGCGCGCTCACGCACATCATGGTGGGCCGCGTGACGCCGAACACGGACGGCACGGTGGACGCCATCTTCGATAACTCGAACGGCTCCGCCATCGCGAAGACGCTCTCCACCCGCGCGCACGCGGCGGGGCGCAAGGCCATCATCATGGTGGGCGGCGCGGGCGAGCACGCCAACTGGGTGGGCGCGGCCTCCTCCGCGAACCGGGAGAGGTTCGTCCAGAACCTGCTCAAGACGATGGACGACCACGGCTACGACGGGCTCGACATCGACTGGGAGCCGGTGGAGGAGGTGGACAAGCCGAACCTGCTCGCGCTGGTGCAGCGGCTGCGTCAGGCGCGCCCCAACATGCTGCTGACGTTCCCCATTGGCTGGATCAACAACAACTTCGCCTCGGACGCGTCGCTCAGGTGGTACCCGCAGCTGGCCCAGTACCTGGACCAGGTGAACGTCATGTCCTACGAGATGATTGGCGTCTGGGACGGCTGGGATTCGTGGTTCACGTCCGCGCTCACGGGCGAGTCCGGCACCCACCCGACGTCCGTGGAGTCCAGCCTCAAGGCCTGGGTGGCCGCGGGCATCCCCAAGGAGAAGCTGGGCATGGGCATCCCGTTCTACGGCCTCGCGTGGCGGCACATCACCGGCCCGCGCCAGCCCTTCACCAACTGGTCCGACTACGTGGGCGGCGACAACTCCTTCACGTACAAGAAGATCCTGGAGCTCTCCAAGACGGGCAGGCTCCAGTGGGACGCGGCGGCGCAGGCCAACTACGTCACGTTCGACACGCCGGTGGAGGACGGGACGGTGCGCTGGATTACGTATGACGGTCCGGAGGCCATCCAGGCCAAGGGCCAGTACGCCAAGGCGAACGGCTACGGCGGCACCATCATCTGGACCATCAACCAGGGCTGCATCGACCGCGCGACGGGCGACAACCCGCTGCTCACCGAGGTCAAGAAGGCGTTCCTCCAGTAACCGGGACGGCTTGAAGCCAGACGGCCGCGTGGGCACCCGCCCGCGCGGCCGTTCGCGTTCGCGGCGCTCAAGCGGAGGGCGGCACGGCGGAGGGCGGCGCCGCGGGGGCCACCGGCTCCGGACCGCCGGCGTAGACGCCCTGGTAGGCGGGCGGCAGCAGCGCGGCCACCCGGCGCATCATCGCGTCCACCAGCGCCTGGCGCGCGTCGGAGGAACCGGACACCTCCGGCTCCAGGTCCTCCATGCGGAAGGCGGGCCCGAAGGTCACGGTGACGTCGGCGTGGAAGAGCCGCTCGCCGCCCATGTCGGAGTCGTTGATGGGCATCAGCTTCTCCGTGCCCGTGAGCGCCACCGGGACGATGGGCACGCCCGCGCGCTTGGCGATGAGCCCCACGCCCTTCTTCGCCTGGAGCAGGCCCGCGGAGCGGCTGCGGCCCCCTTCCGGGAAGATGAGGACGGACTGGCCGCCCTTGAGCAGCTCCACGCAGCGGCGCAGCGCTTCGATGTCCGGCGAGTTGGGCGTGATGTCGATGGTGTCCATCGTCTCCGCCGCCAGCCGGGTCATCACGGTGCCGTGCAGCTTCACGCCGGCCAGGAAGACGACGCGCCGGGGACGCAGCGCCCGGTAGAGCGTGAAGCCGTCCGCGTTGGACAGGTGGTTGCAGATGAAGAGGCAGGGGCCGTCCGGCAGGTCCTTCAGCCCGTACACCTTCGCGTGGGACAGCCGGCCCCACACCCCGTGCATCAGGCCGCGCACGACATGGCGGCGCAGCCCGTAGGGGAGCAGCGACATCAGGGCGAAGAGGAGTCGAAGCACGGGCCGGCCCACATCCTTTCCGGAAATGCCCCTGGTCACCAGGGGAAGCGATGGCTGGACGTCCTTCTGGAAGATGTAGTCCCGCCCGGTGGGGTGGGTCAGCGGTCCTCCGGGAGCGCCAGGCCGCCCGCCTGCCCTTCCGTCATCCAGCCAACGAAGCGCCCACCCCGGGGTCCGGGTGCGGAAGGGCGCGCCGTGGCGCGAGCACGTCCGCGCGGCCCCGTACCCTGCGTGTTATGGGGAGGCACATGAGCGCCGAAGCCACGCCCTCCCGAGCGAAGCGGCCCGTCGAGTACGAGGCCACCGTCACCGACCTCCGCATGGAGACCCACGACACGGCGACGCTGTGGCTGGAGCTGGACGCGAGCGCGGGGCCGCTCGACTACAAGGCAGGCCAGTTCATCAACATCGACCCGCACCAGTTCCGGTCGCTCGCGCAGCAGTGCGCGTACCTGCAGGAGCAGAAGGGGCGCAAGGAGCCGCCGCGCTCGTACTCGCTCGCCTCCGCGCCGCACGAGCGGCACGTGGCCATCACGGTGAAGGACGAGGAGTTCATCCCCGGCGTCACGCGCTACCCGCCGCTCCTGTCGCCCCTGCTGGTGCACGGGCGGCTGGTGGGCGCGAAGCTGAAGGTGACGGGCTTCATGGGGCCGTACGTGCTGCCGGACGACGTGGCGGAGCGGGCGGACCACGTGCTGCACGTGGTGGCGGGCTCCGGCGCGGTGCCCAACTTCGCCATCGTGAAGGACGCGCTGCACCGCGGGCTGAAGCTGCGGCACACGTTCCTCGCGTCCAACAAGACGTGGGCGGACATCCTCTACCGCGAGGAGCTGGCCGCGCTGGAGCGGGCGGCGCCGGACCGCGTGCGGGTGGTGCACACGCTCACGCGCGAGACGGATGAGGCGAAGTATGGCCCCCAGGTGCGCAAGGGCCGCGTCGCGGAGGCGCTGCTGCGCGAGCTGCTTCCCGCGCCCGACACCTGCCTCGTGTACGTGTGCGGACCCGCCATCACGCCGTGGGACCGGCGCAAGGCGCTGGAGACGCGCACACCCGCCACGCCGCGCTTCATGGAGGCGGTGCTGGGCCACCTGCACGAGCTGGGCATCCCGGACAAGCGCATCAAGCGCGAGGCCTACGGCTGACCAGGCCTCAGTGCGGGGTGACGTCCACGGGAGGCAGCTGGTCCAGGAACGTCAGCACGTGCTCGGCCGTCTCGCGGGGCTTCTCCATGGGGAACAGGTGCGAGGCGAGCGGCAGCGTGTCCACGCGCGTGCGCTTCATCTCCCGCTCCGCTCGCGCCAGCGCGTCGGGCAGGAGCGTGTCGGAGCGCTCGCCGCGCAGCACCAGCGTGGGCGCCGTGTTGGCGCGGATGAGCGACCAGGGATCCGCGGGGAAGGTCTCGAAGATGCGGGCCTCCCACTCGCGAGGGAAGCGCAGGCGGAAGTCGCCCGCGTCCGTGGGCACCAGCCCGTGCGTGATGTAGTCGCTGAAGCAGTCCGCGTCCCAGTCCTTGAACAGCGTGCGCTGGCGGTACGCGGCGGCCGCCTCCTCGCGCGTCGCCCAGCGCTCCCTCCGCCGCAGCGCGCCCCGCACGATGGGGGTGCGGTCCATGCGGCCCAGCAGCTTCATCAGGCGCAGCGCCCACAGCCGGGACCCGGTGATGAGCACGGGGTCCAACGCCACCACCGCGCGGAACAGCCCCGGGTTCGCGGCGGCGGCCATCAACGTGCTCGTGCCGCCCACGCTGTGCCCCACGCCCAGCACGCCCGAGCGCCCCCGCGCCTTCAGTTCGCGCGCGAGGTCCTCGCCCAGCTCCTTCCAGGTCGTGAGCGCCTTCGGGTCCTGGCCCGGCACCAGCGGCCGCATGCGCAGCGACACCACGTGGTAGCGGGTCGCGAGCCGCGCGAAGAGCTTCCGGTACGTCTCCGGAGGAAAACCGTTCGCGCAGGCGAAGTGCAGGAGCGGCCCGCTCCCACCCCAGTCATCCAGCTCCAAGGCCATGCCCCTTCCATCAACACCCTCCACCGCGCCGCGGCGGAGGGACTTCACGGCTCGCCCCACTCGTCTCCGGTGCCCTGACGGCCACCGGCCGGCCCCAATCCCGGGACGAGACTGCGTACCCCGACATTCAGACACCGCGAACGCCGCCCTGGGTCCTGCCGCCGAGCCCGACCTCCGGCATCGACGCCAGCATGACCGGGCCCCCTGACGTGCCCACGTCCTCCGACATCCTCCCGGAGGCTTCCTCAAGGAAACCGGCCCCCTGGAATGTCTTCGCGTGCGCATCGCACGGACGGAGGGCATGTAACGCCTGCCCGGCCGCCTCGCACGGCCGGAAGAAGGCGCGGCCCTGCCGGTGCGGGGCACACGCCGCCCCCGCCCGTCAGGTCACCTGCCCCACCCTACGGTCCAGGTGGGGGCCCGCTTTCGTTCAGGGTTCGGACGGCGACGCGGGCGCCGCGTCCGGCGTGGGCGCCGCGTCCGGCGTCGCCTCCGAAGCCGGCTCCAGCGCCGGCTCCGACTCCGCGTCACCACCGGCCGCGCCCGCGGGCGTGATGCCCAACAGCCGCGTCAGCCGGGGCTGCACGCCCGTCTCCGCGAGCAGCGCCTGGAGCTGCAGCCGCGCGCGCCGGTTGTCCCGGTGCACGCGCCGCCCGAGGATGAGCTCGTTCTTCAACGAGTGCTCCCACCCGGTCAGCTCCGTCACCGTCACCTGGTAGCCGTACGCCTCCAGCGTCAGCGCGCGGATGACGTTGGTCAGGTGCGAGCCGAACTCGCGCCGGTGCCACGGGTGCTGGAAGAGCAGCGACATGGAGCCGGCCGGCTTCGCCTTCTTCTCCTTCAGCTGCGCGGCCACCTCCGCCTGGCAGCACGGCACCACCGCCACGTGGTCCGCGCCGTGCTTGATGGCCGCCACCAGCGCGTCGTCCGTGGCGGTGTCGCACGCGTGCAGCGCCATCAGCACGTGGATGCGCTCCGGGTACTCCGCCGCGTCGATGTGCGCCGTCTGGAAGCGCATCCGGTCGAAGTGCAGCCGCTCGGCGCGGCCCTTCGCGCGCTCCGTCAGGTCCGGCCGCCCTTCGATGGACAGCAGCTCACCGCCGCTTGAGTCCTTCAGGAACAGCTCGTAGACGACGAAGCCCAGGTACGCGTTGCCGCTGCCCGCGTCCACCACCAGGGGGTTCGCGTGGCGCGTCTGCACGTCCTCCATGGCGGGCCGGAGCAGGCCCACCAGGTGGTTGACCTGCTTGAGCTTGCGCAGCGCGTCCGCGTTGAGGTTCCCCTCGCGCGTGAGCAGGTGCAGCTCCCGCAGGAGCGCGGGGGACTGGTCCGGGAGCAGCTCCTTGCGGACCTGCGGCGCCTTGACGTTGCGTCTCAGACGGACACCACTTCGGTGACCTCCGGGATCATCTCCCGGAGCCGGCCCTCGATGCCCATCTTCAGCGTCGCCGTGGACGACGGGCAGCCCGCGCACGAACCCTTCATGTGCAGGTACACGATGCCGTCCTCGAAGCGGTCCAGCGTGATGTCACCGCCGTCCTGCGCCACGGCCGGGCGGATCTCCTCGTCCAGGATGACCTGGATGCGCTGCTCCACCGTGCCGTCCGCGGACACCGTCTGGCGCGCCGCCGCGACGGCCGCCTCGTCCACCACCGGCAGGCCCTCCGACAGGTGCGTGTCCAGCGTGGACATCACGGAGTCGTTGAGCTCGTCCCATTCGCCGGACTCGCCCTTCGTCACGGTGACGAAGTTCGTGCCCAGCATCACCGCCGTCACGCCCTGGATGTCCATGAGCCGGAGCGCCAGGGGCGACTTCGCCTGCGCGTCGTCCCGGTTGGTGAAGTTCACCGCGCCACCGCCCAGCAGCTTGCGGTCCACCACGTACTTCAGCGTGCTGGGGTTGGGGGTCCACTCGAGCTGGATGTTCACTGACATGCTGTTCTCCCTACGAAAGTCCGCTTCCTCTAAAGGGCGCCGGGCCCCATAGCAACCTGTCCGGCTGTCAGGCAAACGCCCCGCGCCATCCATTCACTCCGGATGGAGCCAAGGCCCGTCACCGATGTAAGACACGGCCCCATGCCCTACCCGCCCCGCCTCGCCCACCTGGCCACCAAGGCCGTGGTGGTGGCCAAGCTGAGCCCCACCTACGCGGACGCCCACCGGGTGGACGCCGAGGAGGCCTCCCAGCGCCTCTCCACCGCCCTCTCCGGGCGCCTGTTGACCTCCCTTCTGGAGGCCACCTGGACGCAGATGCTCGGGAGCACGAAACGTCTCAAGGAAGAAGGCCTTTTGGAGAAGGTGGCCGCCACCCTGAGCGACCGGCCCCAGCGGCCGGGCAAGGTCGCCACCGTGACGGCCGGGTGGAGCGCCTTCCTCATCCTGGTGGACCTGGAGGTGGGCACCGCCAGCGACGCCGCCCGCCGGGTCATGGAGTCCGACGAGGGCCGCAAGCGCGCCGCCGCGGGGCTCACGGAGGTCGCCGGCTTCCTCGCCCAGGAGCTCACGCGCGGCAAATAGGGCGGCCCGCCGGTCGTGGCGGCAGCCGCCACCCGCCGTTATAGGCTGGCGCTCGGCACGTCCATGTCCGCCCCGCTCCCCACCACGCTGCGCCTGCTCACGTCCATCACCGACGTTCCCGCGTCGGCCTGGGACGCGCTCGTGGACCCGGGGTCGGTGCCGTTCCTGGAGTGGGGCTTCCTGGCCGCGCTGGAGGAGAGCGGCAGCGTGGTGCCCGAGCGCGGCTGGCACCCGCGCCACCTCACCCTGTGGCGGGGCTCACGCCTGGTCGCCGCCGCGCCCGCGTACCTGAAGGACGACAGCCACGGCGAGTTCGTCTTCGACGCCGCGTGGGCCACCGCCGCCGAGCGCGCGGGCATCCGCTACTACCCCAAGCTCGTCCTGGGCGTGCCCTTCACGCCCGCCACCGGCCGCCGCGTGCTGGTGGCCCCTGGCGAGGACGCCCCGTCCCGCGAGGCGGAGCTGTACAACGCCGCGCTGGAGTACGCGCGCGCGCAAGGGCTCTCCAGCGTCCACGTCCTCTTCCCCACCCCGGAGGAGCTGCCGGTGCTGGAGGCGCAGGGCTACGCGCTGCGCCTGGGCGTGCAGTACCTGTGGCGCAACGCGGGCTACCGGACGTTCGAGGACTTCCTCGGCCGCTTCCGCTCCAAGCGGCGGCACCAGATTCAGCGGGAGCGGCGTCAGATGGAGGACCAGGGCATCACCCTGCGCACGCTCCGGGGAGACGCGCTGGCGGAGGTGGACGCGGCCTGCGCCCACCAGCTCTACGTCTCCACGGTGGACCGCTACCCCTGGGGCGTGCGGTCGCTGACCGAGGACTTCTTCGCCCGCCTGCTCGCCGGCTTCAAACACCGATGCGAGTTCGTGGAGGCGCGGCGGGAAGGCCGCAGGGTGGCGGGGGCGTTCAACTTCACCGGGGCGAGCACGCTGTACGGCCGTTATTGGGGTGCGTTCGAGGAACATCCGTTCCTGCACTTCAACGTGTGCCTCTACCACCCGGTGGAGGACTGCATCGCCCGGGGCCGCGAGCGCTTCGAGCCCGGAGCAGGCGGCGAGCACAAGCTCACCCGGGGTTTCGAGCCGCACCTCACGTACAGTGCGCATCTGTTCCTTCACCCCGGCCTGGACCGGGCGGTGCGCGGCTTCCTGGCGCACGAGCGGGCGGCCGTCGAGAGCGGCCTGCCGCTGTGGTGGGCGGAGACGGGTTTCAAGGAGCGGGTCTGAAGCGGTTTCAAGCAGGGCCCGCCAATGGTTCGCGAAGCGAAGGCAAGGGAGTCCGCAAGCCCATGGCTCAGAAGCACCAACACGATGACGGCCAGGTCGTCACGGAGGCCGTCCCCAAGCAGAAGCTGAAGAGGCCGACGCTCTACAAGGTCCTCCTGCACAACGACAACTACACCACGCGTGAGTTCGTCGTGGCCGTGCTCAAGGAGATCTTCCACAAGTCGGAGACGGATGCCGTGCAGATCATGATGCACGTTCATTACAACGGCATCGGTGTGGCGGGCGTTTATACCTACGACGTCGCCGAGACGAAGCTCAAGACAGTGGAGGCCGCGGCGAGGGACAACGGGTTCCCCCTGCGGCTGTCCATGGAACCCGAGGAAGGCTGAACCGTGGCGGGACCATCGATTGCCAAAGAATTGCAGGCCAGCTTCCGCACCGCGCTCGACGAGGCGCGGAAGATGCGTCACGAGTACCTGACCCTGGAGCACCTGCTCCTGGCCCTCACCCGTGAGTCGCGCACCCGCGAGGTGCTCAAGGGCTGCGGCGCGAACGTCAAGCGCCTGCAGGAGAACCTGACCTCCTTCCTGGAGGAGACGGTCGAGCGCCTGCCTGACGACGTGGACGCCGAGCCGCAGCAGACCATCGGCGTGGAGCGCGTGCTCCACCGCGCCGCCATGCACGCGCTGTCCGCGGAGCAGAAGTACATCGACGGGGGCGACGTGCTGGTCGCCATGTTCCGTGAGGAGGAGAGCCACGCGCTCTACCTGTTGCAGCAGGAGGGCGTCACCCGCCTGGACCTGCTCAACTTCATCTCCCACGGCACCACCAAGGACGGCGAGTCCGAGGGCGAGCCGCGCGCCACGCCCGCCGGGGATGACGAGGACGGCGAGTCCCAGAAGAAGAGCCCGCTGGAGGCCTACGCCGTCCAGCTCAACAACGAGGCCAAGGCGGGCCGCATCGACCCGCTCATCGGCCGCGACAAGGAGCTGGAGCGCACCATCCAGGTGCTCTGCCGCCGCCGCAAGAACAACCCGCTCTACGTGGGTGAGGCCGGCGTGGGCAAGACGGCCATCGCGGAGGGCCTGGCGCTCTACATCACCGAAGGCCGCGTGCCGGCCGCGCTCAAGGACGCGGTCGTCTACTCGCTGGACATGGGCGCGCTGCTCGCGGGCACCAAGTTCCGCGGCCAGTTCGAGGAGCGCCTGAAGGGCGTGCTCAAGGCGCTCCAGGAGCTGCCGGACGCCATCCTCTTCATCGATGAAATCCACACCATCGTCGGCGCCGGGGCCACGAGCGGCGGGTCCATGGACGCGTCCAACCTGCTCAAGCCGGCGCTGGCTTCGGGCCGGCTGCGCTGCATCGGGTCCACGACGTTCCAGGAGTTCAAGGCGTCGTTTGAACGCGACCGCGCGCTGTCCCGCCGCTTCCAGAAGATTGAAGTGGACGAGCCCAGCGTGGAGGACACCGTCAAGGTGCTGGAGGGCCTGCGCAGCCGCTACGAGGAGCACCACCACGTGAAGTACGGCGAGGGTGCGCTCCAGGCGGCGGCGGAGCTGGCGGCCAAGCACATCAACGACCGGTTCCTGCCGGACAAGGCCATCGACGTCATCGACGAGGCCGGCGCCGCGGAGCGGCTCAAGCCGGAGGGCGTGCGCACGGGCGTCGTCTCCGCGCACGACGTGGAGCAGGTCGTCTCCAAGATGGCCAAGATTCCGGCCAAGAGCGTGTCCGCGAGCGAGGGCGTCCAGATTCAGAACCTGGACAAGGAGCTCAAGGGCGTCATCTACGGGCAGGACAAGGCCATTGAAGAGATGGTGGGCGCCATCAAGCTGTCGCGCTCCGGCCTGCGCGCGCCGGAGAAGCCCATTGGCAGCTTCCTCTTCTCCGGCCCCACGGGCGTGGGCAAGACGGAGCTGGCGAAGCAGCTGGCGCAGAGCCTGGGCGTGGAGTTCCTGCGCTTCGACATGAGCGAGTACTCCGAGAAGCACACGGTGAGCCGCCTCATCGGCGCGCCTCCGGGCTACGTGGGCTTCGACCAGGGCGGCCTGCTCACGGACGCCGTGCGCAAGCACCCGTACGCGGTGCTGGTGCTGGATGAGATTGAGAAGGCCCACCCGGACCTCTTCAACATCCTGCTCCAGGTGATGGACCACGCGACGCTCACGGACAACAACGGCCGCAAGGCGGACTTCCGCAACATCATCCTCATCCTGACCACCAACGCGGGTGCGCAGGAGATGAGCACCAAGGCCATGGGCTTCGGTGACGCCAGCGTGGTGGTGGACGGCTCGCGGGCGAAGAAGGCCATCGAGCGCACCTTCACGCCGGAGTTCCGCAACCGGCTGGACGGGTGGATCCTGTTCTCCGGCCTGCCCCCCGAGGTCATCCTCAAGGTCGTGGACAAGGAGGTGCGCCTGCTCCAGAAGGTGCTCGACGAGAAGAAGGTCAAGCTGGAGCTCACGCCCGCCGCCCGCGCGTGGCTGGCCGAGCACGGCTACGACCCGGCCTTCGGTGCGCGCCCCATGGCGCGGCTCGTGGACAACACCCTCAAGAAGCCGCTCGCGGAGGCGCTGCTGTTCGGCTCCCTCAAGAGCGGGGGCGTGGCCCGCTTCGACGTCGTGGACGACGCCGTGAAGCTCCAGGCGGAGGCCACCGAGGCCGTGCCGGCTTGAAGCACGGCTGAGGCTTGACTCATCCGAGGCCCCGGGCCCCCTTCATGGGGACTCGGGGCCTTCGTGTTTCCTACTCCGGCTTGGACTCGACCTTGTACGCGCCCACGGCGCTGGAGAGCTGCTCGGAGATGATTTGCAGCGTGGTGGCCGCCTCGCCGGTGGACCCGATGCGGGCCACGGTGTCGTCCATCATCTTGGACAAGTCATTCACCGCCAGGGTGATTTGGTTGATGCCCACGTTCTGCTGATTCACCGCGGCGGCGATCTGCCGGACGGCGGCGGCGTTGTCCTGGACGATGGAGGACAGCTCGCGCAGGTTCTGCCCGCTGTCGCGCACCTGCGCCAGGCCCGCCTCCATCCGCTCCGCGCCGCGCTCCGTGATGCGCACCGCGGCGGTGACGGAGTTGGCGATGTCGTCCAGGAGCTCCCGCACCCGCGTGGTCGCCTGGATGGACTGGTCCGCCAGGGCGCGGATTTCGCGCGCCACCACGCTGAAGCCCTTGCCGTGCTCACCGGAGCGCACCGCTTCGATGGCCGCGTTGAGCGCGAGCATGTTGGACTGGTCCGCCAGGTCCTTCACCGTCTGGGTGATGCCGCCAATCTGGCGCGTGCGCTCCCCCAACTCGAGGATCTTCTCCGCGATTTCGCCCACCTGCGCGCGGATGTCGTTGAGGCCCGCCATCGTCTGCTCGATGGAGGCCTCGCCCGCCCTGGCCAGGGAGTCCGCGCGCTCGGCGACGCTGAGCACGCTCTCCGCCTTCTGCGCGGCCAGCGTGGACGTCTGCTTGATTTCCTGCGCCGTCACCTGCGTCTCCTGGAGCGCGGCGGCCTGGCGGGAGATGGTCTGCGCCTGCTCGGTGGAGGACGCGTTGAGGTGGTCCGTGGACTGGGTGAGCGCGGTGGCGGCGTGCTGGAGGTTGACCGTCACCTCGCGCAGCTTGCCCACCATCTGCGAGAAGGAGTTGGACAGCCGCCCCACCTCGTCGTTGCCGCGCGCGTGGATGGGGCGGGTGAGGTCGCCGGACGCCACGATGTGACCCGCCACGGACGTGAGCTCCGCCAGCGGCCGCACGATGCTCCGGCCGAACAGCGCCGCCAGCACCACGCCGCCCGTCACCAAGAGGAGCGCGAACGCCAGCATCTCCCAGCGCAGCGCGTCCACCCTCGCGTCGATGAACTCGCGCGCCATGCCCACGTGCACGGTGCCCAGCCGCCCCTTCTCCGCCACGGCCGCCGCGACATCCAGCGCGCGCAGCGTCCTGCCGCCGCGCAGGATGCTCACCTCCGGCACCACGCGCGTGCGGCCCTTGCCCACGCCGGGCTGCGCGTCGAGCGCGGCCTTCAGGTTCTCCGGGAAGACGCCCTGGAACGAGTGCACCAGCACGAAGCCCGTGGGGTCCTGGATGAAGATGTAGGCCAGGTCCTCGCGCTCGCGGAACGTCTCCAAGAGCGGCTGGAGCGAACCCATGCCCGCGGACACGCCCTGCTCCGCCGCGATGGCCAGGCTCAGCGCCACGGCCTCGCCCTCGCTGGCGTGGCGCTCCTCCAGGTTGGACTCCAGCTGGCGGGTGGCGATGAGGGTGAGCAGCAGCGCCACGGAGGCGCTGATGACGGCCGTGACGAGCACGAACTTCGGCGCGAGCCCGAGCCCGCGCAGGAAGGAGACAGGGAGCGCGGTGGAGGGCGTCAAGGGAACACTCCCGGGCGACTGCGGTCTGTGGCTGGGGAACGGCTCACCGGGCCCCCCCCTCCGGGCCACGGGAAGGACGGAACGACGGCCGCTGACAGCTCTGCAGGATGAGGTCCGCCACCAGCGCGAGCGGCGTGCCCCCGTCCGTGGCCTTCAGCTCCACGGCGGCGCGAGGCATGCCGTAGACGACGCTGGAGGCCTCGTCCTGGGCCAGGGTGACGCCCCCGGCCTGACGGATGGCCAAGAGGCCCCGCGCGCCGTCCTCGCCCATGCCGGTGAGCACGCCGCCGCCGCTGCGCCGGCCGTACGCCATGGCCAGCGAGTTCAGGAGCACGTCCCCGTTGGGACACGGACCGCCGTGGCTGCGCTGCAGGCGCGCCAGGCCCACGCTGTCCACCAGCAGGTCATGGCCATCCAGCGGGAAGTACACGCGGCCCGGCTCCAGCCGTTCTCCATCGCGCGCGACGCCCACCTGCAGCTCGCACACCTGGGACAGCCAGCGCACCATGCCCTGCGTGAAGCCCACGGTGATGTGCTGCGCGACGAGCATGGGCACCGGCAGGTCGCGGGGCAGCTTGGACAGCACCTCCGCCAGCGCGGGCGGTCCCCCGGTGGAGGCGACCAGGCCGAACACGTCCACCCGCGTCCCGCTGGGCACGGGCGGCGGCGCCACGGCGCGCGGGCGGCGGGAGATGACGGGCACCTCCGCCATCAGGCACACGGAGTGGGCCAGCTCCCGGCCCCAGCGGCGCAGCTCCTCCGCGTTGGTGACGTTGGGCTTGCCGATGAGCTCCAGCGCGCCGGCGCTCATGGCTTGAAAGCCCAGGTCCACGCCGCGCTGCTCCGCCACCGCGCTCACCACCAGGATGCGCGCGGGGGCCTGGGACATGATGTGCCCGATGGCCGCCGGGCCGTCCAGGCCGGGCAGGAGCAGGTCCATGGTGATGACGTCCGGGCGCAGCAGGCGCGCCAGCTGCACGGCGCGGTTGCCGTCCCCCGCCCGGCCCACCACTTCAATGCGCGGCTCCTCCGTGAGGAGCGCGGTGAGGGTGTTGGCCATGGTGGGCGAGTCATCCACCACGAGCACGCGAATGGGCTTTTTCGAGCTCACTCGCGGCTCCCCCTGCGGCTCATCACGTCCAGCACCTCCGCGAGCAGGCGGCCCGCGGCGCACTCGCGCTTGCTGAGGAAGCCGTCCGCCCCGGACGACAGGCCGCGCTCACGCGCCACGGCGCTGTCGTGCGCGGAGACCAGGATGACGGGCAGCGTGCGCGTGTCCTTGCGCTCGCGAAGCCGCGCGATGAGTTCGATGCCGTCCATCTCTTCCATGTCCAGGTCGCAGATGACGACGTCGTAGGTGTCCGCCTGCAGCCGCTCCAGCGCCCGCGCCCCGCTGGCCGCCAGGTGCACCTGGAAGCCGCCGGCCTCCAGCATCGCCCGGTGCAGCGCGCGCGCGGTGAGCGAGTCATCCACCACCAGCGCCCGCCGGCTCACCGCGGACACCGTCACCTTCTCCGAATCCGACACCACCCAGTCCGGCCGGAGGATGAGCAGCAGCTCGCCCCGGCTGAGCGTCGCCGCGCCCTGCCAGGCCGCGACCTCGCGCACCTCCGACGGCAGCGGGCGGATGACCAGGTCCCTATCCCCCACCACCGCGTCCACCCCCAGCGCCACGCGCTTGCCGCCGCTCTGCACGATGAGCAGCGGCTGCCCTTCGGCGGGCGGAGACGACGCGCGCAGCCCCAGCCGCGCGCCCAGGTCCACCACCGGCAACAGCTGCCCCTGGTGTTCCAGGTGCGTGCGGCGCTTGCCCACGCGCAGCATGTCCGGGCGCGCCAGCTGCGTGGACTCCACCGCCAGCATGGGCAGGCCCACGAACTGCTCCAGCGCGCGCACCATCAGCACCGGGGAGCTGCCCAGGTCCACCGGCAGCGTCAGCACGAAGCGCGTGCCCTGCCCGCGCGTGCTCGACACCTCGATGCGGCCCTGCAGCGACTCCACCGTGGCGCGCACCGCGTCCAGGCCCACGCCGCGCCCGGAGGTGTCCGTCACGTCCGAGCGCGTGCTGAAGCCCTCGCGGAAGATGAGCTCGCGCACCTGGTTGTCGTTGAGGCGCGCCACCTCCTCCGCCGTGACGAGCCCGCGCTTCTCCGCGGCCTTGCGCACCTGCGAGAGGTCGATGCCGCGCCCGTCGTCGCTCGCCTCCAGGTACAGGAGGTTGCCCTGCTGCTCCACGCGCAGCGTGAGCGCGCCCTCGTGGTGCTTGCCGGCCTTCTCGCGCTCGGCGGGCATCTCCAGGCCGTGGTCCACGGCGTTGCGCAGGATGTGCACGAGCGCGCCCTGGAGCTTCTCCAGGAGGCGCCGGTCCAGCGACACCTCCGCGCCCACCACCGACAGCCGCGCTTCCTTCCCCAGCTGGCGCGACAGGTCGCGCACCATGCGCTGCAGCGGGTCCAGGATGGTGCGCGTGGGGCGCGTGGTGATGGCCTTGAGGCCGTCCTCCAGCGCGTCCACGACGTCGCTCGTCTCCTCGCCGTCGGTGCGCAGGGAGCGGCCCGTGCCGGACAACAGCGTGCGCGCCTCCGCGGTCTCCGCCAGCAGGCCCTGCTTCGCGAGCAGCGCGGACACCCGCTCCAGCTCCCGGCTGCGCTCCTCCACCCGCAGGCGCACCTCGCGCAGGCGCTCCACCTCGCGCATCAGCGACGTCACCTGGGTCGCGCTCACGCGCCAGCCGGCGTCGGCGGACTCCCCCGCGGGCTCCAGCGCGGCGGGCGCTTCGGAAGGCACGGGCGGGGTGCTGGGCGGAGCGGCGGCCACGGTGGGCGGAACCTGCGCGAAGGCGCCCCCTGGCAGCACCGCGGCCGCTTCCGGCGGCGGCGCGGCGGAGACCAGCTGGGCCAGCGCGGCGGCGGGGTTCGGCAGGTCGTCCCCGCGCCCGTCCGCGTGCGCCTGGGCGCGCAGCATGAAGAGGTCCAGCCCGTGCAGCAGCACGTCCACCACCGGGCGCGGCATCTTCTGCGTGTGCGCCTTGAGCGGCGCCAGCGCGTCCTCCAGCTTGTGGGCGATGTCGCCCAGGTCCTGGAGCCCCAGCGACGCGGCGCTGCCCTTCAGCGTGTGCAGGTGCCGGCCCAGCCGCGTGTAGATTCTGGCGAGCGCGTCGTTCTCCAGCCCCTCGCGCTCCAGCTCCAGCAGGTCCATGGTGACCTTCTGGATGACCTCCTGGGCCTCCACGGCGAAGCCCGCCACCAGCGGCTGCAGCATCGGATCAACGGGCATGTCGTACTCCCCCGTCGGACCGGCCGAACAGGCGCATCGGGTCGATGAGGTGGATGAGCTGACGGTCCTGGGTGAAGACCTCCACCACCGGGCCCTCCGCACGGGCGCGCGCGGCCTCCACGGACGCGAGCGGCAGCGTCGTGGGACGCGGAATCGCCTCGCAGTCGAGCGCGCACAGCTCGCCGTCGCCCCGGTCCACCACCAGCAGCACGGCCGGATCCTGCCGCCACCCGTGGCCGCCCAGCAGCGACGCCAGGCTCAGCGCGGACAGCACCTGGCCCTGGAAGCGCAGCACGCCAATCACGGCGGGCGCGGACAGCGGCACCGGCGTCACCATGCGCAAGGGCAGCGCGGCGCGCAGCGACTCCAGCGGCAGCGCGTAGCGCTCTTCTCCCAGCGGGAACTCGGCGATCCAATGGACCGCCTCCTCCACCGTCGACTCGCCCTGCTCGCGCAGGCGCGCGGCCCGGCGCGCGAGCAGATCCCGCGTCTCCGACTCCAGGGTTTCGTCCACCAGCGGCGTCGCCTTCATTCCAGCGCCCCCAGATTCAGGTAGGCGTCAGCGGACGCCAGATAGAAGCGCGCGGGCAGCGCCTCCGGTCCATCCACCAGCGCGTCCGGTGGCAACTGCCCCGCCCGCGTGCGCAACGCGCGCATCAGCGGGAAGGCCGCGTCCCGGGATCCCGCGCGCTCGCGCAACAGCGCCAGCTCCAGCAGGCCCGGCAGGTAGTCCGGCGCCTGCTTCACGAGCAGCTCCAGCACCGCCGTCGCCCCGGCCACGTTGCCCTCTTCGATCCGCTCCAGCGCCTGCAGGTGCATCCGCGCGGGCGAAGGCGGCGGGGACGGCGGCGGCGTGGGCGAGACCAGCACGGGCGCGGACAGCCGCCGGGGCGCGGGCGTCATGCGCGGCACCGGCACGGGCGGGGCCGTGGGCAGCTGCGCGAAGGTGCGCTCCTCCGGGCGGGGCTTACGGAAGGCCTGCAGCTCCGGAGGCCCCTCGCGCGTGAGCCCCGGCGGCGCGCGGTCCACCTCCACCGTGCCCAGGAACAGGAGGCCGCCCGGCGCCAGCGCCCGCGCCAGGTGGACGATGGCCGCGTCGCGCGCGGACGCAGAGAAGTACGTAAGCACGTTGCGGCAGAGGATGAAGTCGAACTGCCCGTAGCGCTCCGGCAGGGGCGCCAGCAGGTTCGCCGGAGCGAAGCGCGTCACCTTGCGCACCTCCGGGAGGATGGACACCTGCCGCCCGTTGAGCAGCTCGTAGACGGGGTGCAGCGCGGGGGCGGACTCGCGCCGGGACCACGCGCCGTAGGTGCCGCGCCGCGCGGCCTCCAGGCTGGCCTCGTGCAGGTCCGTGCCCACCACCTCCACCGGCATCCCCGCGGGCGCGCACGCCAGCAGGCACGCGGCCAGCGAATAGGTCTCCTCGCCGGTGGCGCACCCGGCGCTCCAGCCGCGCAGGTGCATGGCGCCGTGGCGCAGCGCCGTCGGGATGCCCTCCTGCGTGATGTAGCGGAAGTGCTCCGGCTGGCGGAAGAAGTACGTCTCCCCCACCAGGACCGCGCGCACCAGCGTGTAGGCCAGCGGCGAGCCCAGCTGCTGCAATTCGCTCAGGACCTCCGTGGGCACGCGTCCCCGGGCCAGCTCCGCCCGCAGCACGCGCTCCACCGCCTCCTGGGCGATGGCGTCGTCCCGGAAGCCGGTGGTGTCCGCCACCACTTCCCGGGCACGGGCCAGAAGCCTCGGGTCGAGCCCCGCACTCATGCGCTCCGCTCTTCCTCCACCGGCGCGAGCAGCGCGGGCAGGTCACGCAAGAGTCCCCGCGCGATGAACACCTTCGGATCCAGGATGGGCAGCGCGCGGCCGCCCGTGCGCAGCATGCCCACGAGCCCTTCCTGCAACAGCCCGTGCTCGGCGCCGCCCACCTTCTCGCGCCGGTCGATGTCGCTCGCCTGGAACTCCTCCGGGTCCTTCACCGTGTCCACGGTGAGCGCCAGCGACACGCCCTCCGTTTCGATGACCACCAGCATCCGCTCCGCGACGGCCACCTTGTGCCGCACGCCCAGCCGCAGCGCCACGTCCAGCACGCACACCGCCTTGCCGCGCAGCTCCACGTACTCGCGCAGGTAGGACGGGCCCGCGGGCAACGGCCGCGTCAGCGGCTGCAGCAGGACCTCCTTCACGGAGTCCAGCGGCACGGCGAACTCGCGCTCGCCCACGCTGAGCCGCAGCACCAGCATGGCCCCGGAGCGCGAGCGCCGGCGCGCGTTCTCCAGCGCCTCGCCCACGCGCAGCAGCAGTTCGTCCGCGCGGAAGGGCTTGGCCAGGAACGCCTCCGCGCCGAAGCCCAGGCACGCCTCCGCGCGCTGCTTCTCCGAGGAGATGATGATGACCGGGATGTCCGCCGTGCCCGCGTCCGCCTTCATCCGCTGGAGCACTTCGTCCCCATCCATCTCCGGCATGGACAGGTCCAGCAGCACCGCCGCCGGGTGCAGCCGCCCCACCTTGTCCAGCGCCTCACGGCCATTGCTGGCCGTGTGGATGGTGTAGTGCCCGGAGAGGATGGCCCGCTCCAACGCCAGGATGGCGTCGCTGTCATCCACCAGCAGCAGCGTCGGCAGGCTCACGGTCCTCAGCCCCCGCCCAGGAACTGACGCACCGTCTTGGTCAGCTCGTCATGCGACACGGGTTTCTGGATGAAGGCGTTGGCCCCCGCTGCCGAACCGCGCTGGCGCAGGTCCTCCCCCTTCTCCGCCGTCAACAGGATGACCGGCACCTTCTGCACCTGCGCTTGCGCGCTGGCGCGGACCTCCTTCACGAAGGTGATGCCATCCATGTTCGGCATGTTGATGTCGGCGATCACCACGCTCACCGGAACCAACCGCAAGAGCTGTAGCGCGCGCTGCGCGTCCTCCGCCTCCACGATGCTGACCTTGAGGTTCATCAGGTAGATCTTGAGGATGTTGCGGACGGTCGGGCTGTCGTCCACCAGCAAGACGTTGGTGCTCACTGTGCCACGGCTCCTCGCGCAGGCTCCGCGGAGTGCGGGATGCGCCTGCGCTGCATGGGTGATCCTACCGTGAGCGCTCCGACGGGCGGAAGCGGGGGGCTCCCGTCCGCCGGGAAGCCTGGCAGGCGAAGGTCTGGACTTTCCAGGAAGGTTGGATGGCCTCAGCCTTCCTGGGGCGTGGGGTTCGCGGGGACCCCTTCTGGCGGTGCTTCCACCGTCTCCACCGGGGGTGCGCCTACCGCGTGATAGCCACCGTCGACGTGAATCATCTCTCCGGTGGTGGAGGACAACCAATCGGACAGAAGTGCACAGGCCGTCTTCGCCACGTGGTCGTGGCTGTCCTTGTCGCTCCAGCCCAGCGGCGCCTGCTTGCCCCAGTACTGGGCCAGCGCCTTGAAGCCCGGGATGCCCTTGGCCGCCACGGTGGCGAGCGGCCCCGCGGCGAGCGCGTTGACCCGGATGCCCCTGGGCCCCAGGTCGCGCGCCAGGTAGCGCACCGTGGCCTCCATGGCCGCCTTGCACACGCCCATCCAGTCATAGATGGGCCACGCCTGCCGGTTGTCGAAGTCCAGCGCCACGATGGAGCCGCCCTGCGTCATCAGCGGCGCGCACGCCACCGCCAGCTCCTTCACGGAGAAGGTGGAGATGCGGAACGCGGTCTGCGCGCTCTCCCACGGCGTGTTGAGGAAGTTGCCGCCCAGCGCGTCCTCGGGCGCGTACGCGATGGCGTGCAGCACGCCGTCCACGCGGCCCCATTTCTGCCGCAGCGCCTCTGTCAGCGCCGGAAAGTGCGCCGGGTTCGTCACGTCCAGCTCCAGCACCTCCGTGCCGGGCTTGAGCCGCTTCGCGCTGCGCTCGGTGAGGGACTTCGCCCGGCCAAAGCCGGTGAGGATGACCTCCGCGCCCTGCGCGATCGCGTGCTCCGCGACGCCGAAGGCCAGCGACTGCGGAGTGAGCACGCCGGTGATGAGCAGCTTCTTGCCCTGAAGGAGCATGTCGGTACGTTCTCTAGAAAGTGAGTGGAAAGAGGGGCATGTGCTTACCACTCCTGAACCGCCGTGGGAGGCCCCCGGACCCCGTGTCTTGTTCGCCTCGGATGTACGTCCGTTCAGCATGCCAGGGCCCCCTGGCCTCTCCTTTGAGCCCCTCTCACCCAGGGGAATCCGGTGCTCGGTGAAGCTGCGCTCACGCGGGGCATGACTCCTTCTGCTCCCTTGAGTGAAGCCGGCCAGCCGGGCATGACGCGGTTCAACAAACTGAGGCGAAAACCCCCCAACGCGTCCCCCATCCAGTAAAAGACCCCCGCCATGGCGAATTTCCAGGACAGTTTCCTCTCTGGTGGAAACATCGACTTCATCGAGGGGCTCTACGCGCGCTTCCTCGAGGATCCGGGCAGCGTGGACGCGAGCTGGCGCGAGGTGTTCGAGCGCAACGACGGCACGGGCCGCCCCATCTTCAACACGAAGCTTCTGGAGGCTCCGACGCCCGCCGCACCGGAGGGCAAGGGCAAGGGCAAGGCGAACGGCGCCGCAGTGCAGGCCGCCGCGCCTCAGGCTCCGGCCGCTCCGGCGCAGGACATCGGGCTGCAGTCGAAGGTGGATCAGGCCATCACCGCCTTCCGCCTGCGCGGCCACCTGCGCGCGAAGCTGGATCCGCTGGCGCGTCCGCGCCCGCAGCTGGGCCACGTGGCGGACGTGGCGCTGATGGATGAGAACCACTTCGCCCCGAAGGAGCTGGAGCAGGCGGTGGAGTGCAACGGCGTCTTCCCGCAGCAGCGCGTGCGCCTGTCGGAGCTGGTCACGCGCCTGCGCCGCACGTACTCCGGCCCCATCGGCGTGGAGTTCATGCAGATGCTCGACAGCGAGCGTCGCCGCTGGCTCATGAAGCGCATGGAGCACAGCGACAACCGCACGCCGTTCTCCGTGGAGGACCAGCGGCACATCCTCACGAAGCTGTCGTACGCGGAGGGCTTCGAGAACTTCCTGCACACGAAGTACGTGGGCGCCAAGCGCTTCAGCCTGGATGGCGGCGAGTCGCTCATCCCCATGCTGGACGCGCTCCTGGAAGTGGGCAGCGGCATGGGCCTGAAGGAGCTGGTCATCGGCATGGCCCACCGCGGCCGCCTCAACGTGCTGACCAACATCCTGGGCAAGAAGCCGGATCAGATCTTCAGCGAGTTCGACGGCCCCAAGGACCCCAAGGCGTACCTGGGCCGCGGCGACGTGAAGTACCACATGGGCTTCTCGTCGGACCACGCCACGCGCTCCGGCAAGAACGTGCACCTGTCGCTGGCCTTCAACCCCAGCCACCTGGAGTGCGTGGGCCCCGTGGTGGAGGGCCGCGTGCGCGCCAAGCAGGACCGCGGCGGGGACACCGAGCGCACCGGCGTGATGCCGCTGCTCATCCACGGCGACGCGGCCTTCATCGGCCAGGGCATCACGTCGGAGACGCTCAACTTCTCCGGCCTCAAGGGCTACACCACGGGCGGCACGGTCCACATCGTCATCAACAACCAGGTGGGCTTCACCACCGACCCGTCGGACTCGCGCACCAGCATCTACTCCACCGCCATCGCGCAGATGCTGGACATCCCGGTGTTCCACGTGAACGGGGATGACCCGGAGGCGTGCGTCCACGCGGCGCGGCTGGCGGCCGAGTACCGCCAGACGTTCAAGAGCGACGTGGTCATCGACCTCATCTGCTACCGCCGCTACGGCCACAACGAGGGTGACGACCCGTCCTTCACCCAGCCGGCGATGTACGACCTCATCCGCAAGCACCCGCCGGTGCGCGCGCTGTACGCGAAGGCGCTGGCGGAGGCCGGCCGCATCAGCGCGGAGGACTCGGACGCCATCAAGCAGCGCTGCTTCCAGGACTTCGACGCGGCGCTCACCCGCGCCCGCCAGGAGAGCCAGTTCAAGGAGCCCAACGCGCTGGAGGGCCTGTGGCACCCCTACAAGGGCGGCCTCTTGAAGAACGCGCCCCAGGCGTCCACGGCGGTGGCCAAGGCCACGCTGCGTGACGCGCTCCAGAAGCTGGCGACGGCGCCGGAGGGCTTCAACGTCCACCGCGACGTGGAGCGCACGGTGCTCAAGAAGCGCCAGGGCATGCTGGAGAGCGAGGAGCTCCAGTGGAGCGAGGGCGAGTCGCTGGCGTACGCGACCCTGCTGTCGGAGGGCTACGGCATCCGCCTGTCCGGCCAGGACAGCGAGCGCGGCACCTTCAGCCACCGCCACGCGGTGCTGCACGACACGCAGACGGGCGAGGAGTTCACGCCCCTGCGCCAGTTCGCCACCGGCAAGGCGACCTTCAACGTCTACAACAGCCCGCTGTCGGAGATGGGCGTGCTGGGCTTCGACTACGGCTACAGCCTGGACGTGCCGGACGGCCTCACCCTGTGGGAGGCCCAGTTCGGTGACTTCGCCAACGGCGCGCAGATCATCATCGACCAGTTCATCGCCGCGGCGGAGAGCAAGTGGCGCCGGCTCTCCGGCATCACGCTGCTGCTCCCGCACGGCTACGAAGGCCAGGGCCCGGAGCACTCCAGCGCGCGCCTGGAGCGCTTCCTGGACCTGTGCGCGGAGGACAACCTCCAGGTCTGCTACCCCACCACGCCCGCGCAGATCTTCCACCTGCTGCGCCGCCAGGTGCTGCGCCCCGTGCGCAAGCCGCTGGTCATCATGTCGCCCAAGAGCCTGCTGCGCCGTCCGGAGGCGACCAGCCGCATGGACGACCTGGCCACGGGCGCGTTCCAGGAAGTGATTCCGGACGCGAAGGCGGACGCCGCGAAGGTGAAGCGGCTGCTCTTGTGCAGCGGCAAGGTCTACTACGACCTGGCCAAGGCCCGGGACGAGCGCAAGGACGACTCCATCGCCATCGTGCGGGTGGAGCAGCTCTACCCGTTCCCGCAGGACGAGCTGTCGAACCTGGTGGCGAAGCTGCCGGCGCTCCAGGAGCTGTACTGGGTGCAGGAGGAGCCGCGCAACGCGGGCGGCTGGCACTTCATGTTCCCCCGCCTGCACGACCTCCTCTCCGGCCGTTCGCGGCAGCAGACGGTGAAGCTGGGCTACATCGGGCGCGCCGAGGCCGCCAGCCCCGCCACCGGTTTCACGAAGACGCACGACTACGAGCAGCAGCTCATCATCGAAGAAGCCATCCTCCGAGGACCCCAGAATGGCCGTTGAACTGAAAGTCCCCCCGCTCGGCGAATCCATCACCGAGGCCGTCGTCGGCAAGTGGAACAAGAAGCAGGGTGAGTCTGTCGCCGCGGACGAGCCGCTCGTCGTCCTGGAGACCGACAAGGTCACCATCGACGTGCCGGCGCCCGCCGCGGGCAGCGTCGCGTCCATCGCCTTCAAGGAGGGCGACAAGGTCCGCGTGGGCGACGTGCTGGGCACCATCGAGGCCGGTGGTGCTGGCGCCTCTGCCGCCGTGGCCGCCGCCACGCCCGCGCCCGCCCAGGCCGCGGCGCCCGTGTCCGCGCCCGCCGCCCCGGCCCAGAGCGACGCGCGCATCACCCCCACCGCCAGGAAGATGGCGGAGGAGAACCGGGTGGACGTGGGCCAGCTGAAGGGCTCCGGCACCGGTGGCCGCATCATGAAGGAGGACGTGCAGGGTCAGCTCAACCGCCCGTCCGCGCCCCCGGCCCCGGCCGCGCCGTCCGGTCCGCGCCCCAACGCCGCGCGCGAGGAGCGCGTGCGCATGACGCCGCTGCGCAAGCGCGTGGCCGAGCGCCTCATCCAGGCGCAGTCCACCGCCGCCATGCTCACCACCTTCAACGAGGTGGACATGGGCGAGGTGATGGCGCTCCGCAAGAAGTACAACGACAAGTTCCAGGCGAAGCACGGGGTGAAGCTCGGGTTCATGAGCTTCTTCATCCGCGCCTCCGTGGAGGCCCTCAAGGCGTTCCCGCAGATCAACGCGGAGATCGACGGCGAGGACGTCATCTTCAAGCACTACTACGACATCGGCGTGGCCGTGAGCGGCAGCCGTGGCCTGGTGGTGCCGGTGGTGCGTGACGCGGACAAGCTGTCGCTCGCGGACCTGGAGAAGACGGTCGGTGACTACGGCGGCCGTGCGCGCAACGACAAGCTGACGATGGCCGACCTCACGGGCGGCACGTTCACCATCACCAACGGCGGCATCTTCGGCTCCATGCTGTCCACGCCCATCCTGAACCCGCCGCAGACGGGCATCCTGGGCATGCACAACATCGTGGAGCGCCCCGTGGCCCGCGACGGCCAGGTGGTCATCCGGCCCATCATGTACATCGCCCTGACGTACGACCACCGCCTGGTGGACGGCCGTGAGGCGGTGCAGTTCCTGGTGCGCGTGAAGGAGTGCATCGAGGACCCCGAGCGCCTGCTGCTCGACATCTGACTTACTCCCCCACACATGACAGTGCGGGGGGCGCAAGTCGGGCAATCCCGGAGGGCCGGCTGGACTTCCAGTCGGCCCTTTCACTACAAATAGGTCTGTCTCCCGGTCGTCGGGCAGAACGGGTGGCCTTCCCCACGGCTGCCCTGCAAACGCAAGGAAGCGCAATGGCAACTGGTACCGTGAAGTGGTTCAACGACGCGAAGGGCTTCGGCTTCATCACCCAGGACGGCGGCGGCGAGGACGTGTTCTGCCACCACACCGCCATCAACATGGATGGGTTCCGCACCCTGGCCGAGGGCCAGAAGGTGGAGTTCGAAGTCACCAAGGGCCCGAAGGGCCTGCAGGCGCAGAACGTCCGCGCGGCGTGAAGTGACGCGTCTCAGCCATTCCTCACGGACTGGTTGAAGCAACAGAGGCCCGGCCCCGCGAGGGAACCGGGCCTCTGCCTTTTCCGGGCCCCAGGGGCCGCGGCCTACTTCTTCAGGTTCTGCTCGAAGTGGGAGATGACGCGCTCGTACTGGCGCTCGGTGATGAGCGGATCCGGGACCATGTGCGTGAGGCCGGACAGGGGCAGGAGCTGGTGCGGCTTGCCCGCGCGGAAGAGGGCATCCGACAGCTTCAGCGTGTGGAAGAAGTACACGTTGTCATCCGCGGTGCCGTGGATGAGCAGCAGCGCGCCAATGGGGCTGTCCTTCTTCGCGTACGTCAGCAGGCTGCTGACCTCGTAGGCCTGGGGCGTCTCCTCGGGCAGGCCCAGGTAGCGCTCGGTGTAGTGCGTGTCGTAGTCGCGCCAGTCCACCACCGGAGCGCCGGACACCGCGGCCTTGAAGAAGTCCGGGCGCTTCAGCGCGGCGAGCGCGGCCATGTAGCCACCGAAGCTCCAGCCGGTGATGCCCACGCGGCTCAAGTCCATCTCCGGCACCTCCTTCGCCAGCGCCTGCACCGCCTCAATCTGGTCATCCAGGGTGATGGTGGCGAAGTCGTGCTTCACCGCGCGGTTCCACTCGGAGGTGCGCAGCGGCGTGCCGCGGCCGTCCACCTTCACCACCAGGAAGCCGTGGTCCGCGAACCACTGGCTGAGCAGGTGCGCGGCCATGGACTGGTGCACCACGGTGACGGTGGGCCCCGCGTAGACCTCCACGATGACGGGCAGCTTCTGACCGGGCTTGAAGTCGCGCGGCTTCACCAGCGAGGTCCAGAACTTCTTCGGACCCACCTGGCGGATCTCGAAGTTCGGCGTGAAGGACGGCTCCTGCGCCACCTCCGGCAGCTCGCCCAGCTTCGTGCCGTCGCCCTTGAGCACCACGGTGCGCGGCATGGCCTTGGGGCCCTGCGTGTTGAGGACGATGAGGCTTCCGTTCTTGGAGACGAGCCCGCCCTCCACGGCCGGGCCGCTGGTGCCCGTGGCCACCTGCTCCGGGGCGCCGCCCATCTTCACGCGCCACAGGTGGCTCTGCGTGGGGTTCGGGTCGCCGGTGAAGAAGAGCGTCTTGTCCGCCTGCACGAAGCGCGACAGGTTGCGGTAGCCCGCGTCCGGCTTCACCACGGAGCGGTCCAGCTCCCCGTTGGCCTTGCGCAGCTCCACCTCCGGGCCGCCGTTGCGCTCGGTGTACCAGAGGAAGCCGGAGCCATCCTCCAGCCACAGCGGGTAGTCCTGCGCGAGCTCCACCCAGGCGTTGTCCTTCTCCGTGAGGAGCACGCGCGTCTTGCCCGTGGCGGGGTCCACCGCCAGCACCTGCTCCTCCGTCTGGAGGCGGTTCTGCACGACGAGGGTGAGCGGCCCGCCCTTGTCCCACTTCACCGTGGCCAGGTACGGGTACTTCCGCGCGTCCCACTGCGCCCACACCGTCTTGCCGCCCGCGGCGGGCGTGACGCCCAGGCGCACCTTCGCGTTGGCCTTACCGGGACGCGGGTACGGGAAGATCTCCCCGCCCTTCTCCGGGTGCATCACGTCCACGATGGTGAGCTTCTCCACGTCGGACGTGTCGGACTCCGTGTACGCGATGGACTTCGAGTCCGGGCTCCACCAGTAGCCGGAGAAGCGGCTCATCTCCTCCTGCGCCACGAACTCCGCCAGGCCGTGCGTCTTCTGCGCGGTGCCGCCCTGCGTGACGCGCTTCTCCTGGTTGGCGGCCAGGTCCACCCGGTACACGTCGTGCTCACGCACGTACGCAACCTGCTTGCCGTCCGGCGACAGGCGCGGGTCGATGACGCCGGGCCCCGTCTTCAGCTCCGTGGACTTCCCCGTCGCGCGGTCCACCACGTAGAGCCGGCCGGAGAGGGGCACCAGCAGCTGGGTGCCGTCCTCGGAGAGGCTGTAGGAGGTGAAGCCCCGGGCGCTCACGCGCATGCGCTCACGGCGGGCCTTCTCTTCGGGGGACAGCGTCTCCTCCGCGCCCTTGAGCAGGGCTTCGGGCGTGAGCAGCTCACGCGCCTGGCCGCCAGCCACGTCGAACGCGTAAAGCATCTGCACGTTGGACGTGGGGGACGTGCGCAGGAAGAGGACGGACTTCTCGTCCGGGGTGATGCGCGTGCCCACCGGGCGCCCGCTCTGGAAGCGGCGCGTTTCGGCGTACTGGCGCAGGAAGGTGTCCGGCTGCTTTTGCGAAGGGGCCATGGCGGAGGGTTTGCGCTCCTGGGCGATGGAGGGTGCGCTGCTCATGAGGAGAAGCGCGGCGGCGGTGAGGACCTGACGCATGCGTAGCTGAATCCCCGCGCGGGGCGGGGCTCCTTTCGCGGGAAGGTGCGGGCAAGCCTACACTCCGGCCGCCGCGCGGCCCTCCCAACGTCCGGCCCTGGAGAGGATTCCCACCGGAAGCGGACGAAGGCTCCTGGGCCAGGGTGGGCATCGCCAGCAGGAGCAACGCGACGGTGACGAATGGACGCATGCGTGATTGAACCCCGCGGGACGGGGCTCCTTTCGCGGCAGGATGGACACCCCCTGAACGCCGGAGCCTGGAGGGGATTTCGTCCCGCATGAATTCGAAAAATGTCGACGCCCTGCGCCACCTGCGCCTCGCGGGCGTGGTGCGCCTGGGCCTGGGCGGAGGCCGGGGCCCGACGGATGCCTATGTGTTCGACCCGCACCGGCTCGCGCTGCCCTCGTGGGCGTGTGCCCTGGGCGATGCCGGTCCCCCTGCCCTGCTCGTCACGCTGGACCGGCACCTGGACATCGTGGTGCCGGAGCGCCCCGCGGACATGCCGGACCGCTCCGCCGGCCTGCACGCGCTGGACGAGCACGCACGGTGGAAGCTGGACGTGCGCAACTACGACCACATCCTCGCGGCGATGGAGGCGAACCTCGTGGGCGACGCGTTGATCATCGCGCGCACCCGGCCCCGGGGCTCCTTCGCCGGGGACACCTACGTGGACACGCGCGGCCGCTCGCACCGCATCGTCACGGTGACGACCGTGGACCGCGCGGCGGAGGCATACCTGCGCCCCGGCCCCACGGACGCGGTGCGCGACGTGCTGGAGGCCGCGTCCGCCGTGCTGCTGGACGTGGACCTGGACTGCTTCACCAGCCTGAGCGACGCGGACCCCACCACCGTGCTGCCATGGCCCAAGTCCGTCATCCGAGAGTTCCTCCTGCCGCCCGACTCGGAGCCCTTCTGGGGCGCGGTGCTGGGCAAGGCGGTGGCGCTGACGCTCGCGCGCGAGCCCCACCACTGCGGCGGGCTGCTCGCGTCCGGGGAGCTGTTCCGCGACGTGGCGGAGGTCCTCTTCCGCGAATTGCTCCGCGTCGAGCCGCCCTGAAGCGTCCGGAGCCGGCTCAGGGCGAGTCGAGGAAGTTGGGCCGGTAGTCCGTCACCTGCCCGCTGCTGAGCGACAGGCGGCTGCCCACGGGAGGACGGTCGCCGTTGAGCACGTAGCCGAAGTCGATTCGGAACGGGAACACGTTGAACTGGGGGAACAGCACCCGCAGGCCCACGCCCACGGTGGTCACCATCTCCGGCCGCTCGTTGAACGCGCTGCCCGAGTCGAGGAAGAACACCCCGCCCACGTGCACCGTGCGCACGACCAGCGGCGCGGTGCGGTACTCCAGGTTCACCAGCAGGAGCCGCTTGCCGGAGTACGCATCCACCGCCGCGCCGCGCAGGCCGTTGCTGCCGCCCAAGAGGCTCACGCGCTCGGACAGGTCGTCGATGTTCACGTCCAGCAGGCCTCGCGCCACGAAGCGCCCCCCGAGCACGCGCGGCGACACCTGCACCAACTCCGCGGCCCAGCGGCGGTTCGTCCAGCCCTCCTTCACGCCCGGCTGCGGTGCATTGAATTGCTGGCGGACGGACGCGGCCGCGGACGCGGTGGTGAGCGCGTCGCCCCAGTGCACGCGGTAGCGCAGGGACAGGCCCCCTTCCGCGAAGTGCGCGGCGGACGGGAACACCGGCGGCGCGTAGCGCAGCGTGGCCAGCACCGAGTGCCCCAGCTGGAAGTCCTCCGACAACGCGTATGAGTCCACGTTGCGAAGCACGTCGTAGCGGGCCTCGAAGGCGCTCAAGGAGAAGTTCGCGTACCCCGCGTCCTCCGCGCGCGGCAGGTAGTTGCGGCGGAACCAGTCCGTCTGCGCGTCGCTGAGCCGCGACGCCACCGGCGCGGCGTAGGCGTAGTGGTAGGCCCCCGCGCCCATGCCCACGTTCCACTTGTAGCGCTGGCCGTAGGAGCGCGTGTACGTGGCGCCCGCGGCCACCTCGCGCGCGTTGTAGATGTACGGCACGGGTTCGCCGTCCGGAAACGGGAGCTGCCAGATGTCCGCGCCCCGGAACTGCCGCGCGGTCTCCATGTTCCACGCCACGGACGTGCTCAGGCTCCACGGCGTGGCCAGCGAATACAGCGGGCGGCTGACAACGAGGCTCCCGCGCGAGCCCTCCGCGCGCCCCGTGTCGCGGTTGATGAGCACCGCGGCGGACTCCGTCAGCGACCACCGGCTGCCGAGCACGCGCCGGTCCGTGTAGCTCTGGCCGAAGCTGAACGTGTCCAGGCGCATGATGAAGTCCAGCGCCACCTTCTTGCCGCGCCCCAGGAAGTTCTGCTCCGTGCCCTGGAGGCGCAGGTACAGCAACAGCGAGCCCACGGCGGAGAACTCGTTGTTGAGCCGCAGCGACCACAGGTCCTTGGTCACCAGCAGCAGCGCGACCTTGTCCGGCGCGCTGCCCTTCACCGGCACCGCGCGCACGACGGAGAACAGGCCCAGCTTGCGCAGGTTGCGCACCGACTCCGCGACGAGCGCCTCCGAGTACGGCTGCCCCGGCGAAATCAGCACCTCCTGGCGGACGACCTCATCGCGGGTGCGGACGTGGAAGATGTTGAGCAGCGATGGATAGGGATCCATCGGCGCGACCACCTCCTCCGCCGTGACGAGCACCTCCTCCAGCACCTTGCCCTGGGGCGCGGGCTCCACCTGGCGCTCGACCTCTCCCAGGCCCCAGGCGATGAGCGCCTCCTCGTAGTTCTTCGTGCGCTCCGCGTCCGTGGTGGCCACGGGCGGCTGCGTGCCCTCCGGCCCCACCGGCACCTGCTCCGAGCGGGGCGGCGCCGCGACCTCCGTGTTCGACACGCCCGACGGCTCGACGTCCGGCGAGCGCACCGGCGCATCCGGCGGCACGACGTCCTGGGGCTTGCCGGCACCCTGCTCGGGAGGAGTCTGCCCCGACGGCGTGCCCGTCGCGGCGAGCACGGTGATCAGCAGGACGGGCAGTGAGAGCGGCACGCGCGCATCCTGTCATGCGCTGGGCCTGCCGCCAGCCTCCCCTCACTCCAGCGCGGTGCGCAGGTCCCCCGGCCGTGCCATGGGCAGCTTCTCCCCCTTCGCGATGGCCGCCACGATGCGGGCCAGCTGCTCCACCCCGTCCGACAGCGCCGCCGGCCCCGGCTGGAGGATGTACGAGCTCCTCACTTCGTAGAGCTGGTCGTCCACCACCGCCCGCACGCCGGCCCAACCCGGCCGGGAGGCAATCTTCTCCCGCTTCGCCTTGCGTCCACACCAGCTGGCGATAACGCCCTCCGGGTCGCGCCTCGCCACCTCCTCCGGGTCGAAGATGCGGCCCTTCGCCCCCTGCGACGCGCGCGACTCCTGACACACGTCCACCCCACCCACCACCTCCACCAGCTCCGAACACCAGCGGATGCCGGAGATGAGCGGCTCGTGCCACTCCTCGAAGAAGATGCGCGGCCGCTTCGGCAGCGACTGCGCCGCGTCCGAGTGCCGCTCCAGGTTCTTCTCCAGCTCCGCCGCCAGCGCCTCCGCTCCTTCCGCGCGCCCCACCAGCGCCCCGGTGAGCCGCACCGCCTGCAATATCTCCGCGAGCGAGCGCTGGTTGAACAGGTACACGGGCACCCCGCGCTTGCACAGCTCCCGGCCGATGTCCGCCTGCAGGTCGCTGAAGCCCAGCACCAGGTCCGGCTTCAGCTCCAATATCCGCTCGAAGTTCGCGTCCAGGAACGAGCTGACCCGCGGCTTCTTGCGCGCCTCCGGAGGCCGCACCGTGAACCCCGACACGCCGACGACCAGGTCCCCCGCGCCAATGCGGTAGAGCACCTCCGTCGTCTCCTCCGTCAAGCACACCACCCGCCGCGGATGACGCGGCGACGACGACAACAGCTGGGACAGCAGGTCATTCATGCGGGAAACCCTAACCCGCCCAAGCGCTCGTCATCCGGGATGACGCGACGCACCAGCTGGCACGAACTGTGCGGCAACGGACGCTGATTTCCTCGTTTTCCGACCGCCACCGGGGGACGCGGTGCGCACGGGAAGTGCGAGAGTGCGAGCGCGCGGCGCGGGCCGGAAACTCGGCGCTGGGGCGCGGCGATGATAGCGGCACGTCTCTTGGGCGGTTTTCAAAGGCGGTGCTAGCATCCGCCGGGTCCGAAACGACGTATGCGGTCCTACTCTTCGCTTTGGGGGAACACATGATCGAAAGCGACGCCCGCCGCCAGGGCGCGCCCGCCGACGTGCCGGATCCCCTGCTCGGGCGGATCCTCAACGAGCGCTTCCGCATCCTGGAGACGCTTGGCGCCGGAGGCATGGGCCGCGTCTACAAGGCGATGCAGGCCCCGTTGGACCGGCTGGTGGCGCTCAAGGTCCTCAACCCGCAGTACAGCGGCGAGGGCAAGGACCCGGGCTTCCAGAAGCGCTTCTTCCTGGAGGCCAGCGTCACCGCGAAGCTGCGCCATCCGAACACCGTCACCGTCATCGACTACGGCAAGACGGAAGACGGCATCTATTACATCGCCATGGAGTACCTGGAGGGGCTGACGCTGTCGCAGCTGCTCACCCAGGAAGGGCCGCTGCCGTGGGAGCGCGCGCTCGCCATCGGGCAGCAGGTGGCCCGCTCGCTGCGCGAGGCGCACAAGGTCGGCCTCATCCACCGCGACCTCAAGCCCGCCAACGTGATGATCCTCAACCAGGAGGCGGATCACGACGTGGTGAAGGTGCTGGACTTCGGCCTGGTGAAGTCCTTCTCGGGCGACGCCTCCATGAAGGAGGACACCACCCTCACGCAGGCGGGCGTCATCCTGGGCTCGCCGCAGTACATGGCGCCGGAGCAGGCGCGCAACATCGCGGATCCGCGCAGCGACGTGTACAGCCTGGGCGTGGTGCTCTACCAGGTGCTGATGGGCCGGCCGCCCTTCCAGGCGGCGCAGAGCATTGACGTCATCGTCAAGCACATCAACGACCCGCCGCCCCCCTTCCACACCGTGTGGCCGGACCACAACGTGCCCGCGGAGGTGGAGGCGCTGGTGATGAAGTGCCTGGCCAAGCGCCCCGTGGACCGCTACGCGTCCATGGACGCCGTGCTCCAGGGCATGCGCACCGCCGCGTCCGCGTCCGGCGTCAGCGGCGTCTTCACCACGCGCACCGGCCTCAACGCGGTGGGCTCCGGCCCCCACAGCGGTCCGCACAGCGGCATCCACACCGGCCCCCACCAGGCGCTGGGCTCCGGCCCCACGCCCGCGCCCAACACCATGGCGCTGGACATCTCCGTGGACGAGGCCGGCGGCCTCGCGGAGAAGAGGTCCAGGAAGGGCCTGGGCATCGCCCTCTTCGGCGCGTCCCTGTTCGTGGGGCTGGGCGTGGCGGGCATCCTGGTGCTGCGCGGGGCCCAGAAGCCCCCGATGGGAGCCGAGCCGGCCGGGTC